>DAOVUU010000152.1 GCA_030632405.1 Desulfobulbaceae bacterium
GAAGAATCGGTTGTAGCGCTTGTTGCCCGGGGGGAGAAAGTCGGACTTGTTAAAGTACGGCTGTATCGCCCGTTTGATGTAGATGCTTTTTTTGCTGCGGTACCGCAGAGTGTCACCAGCCTTACTGTTCTTGATCGCACCAAGGAGCCTGGAGCCATTGGAGATCCACTTTTTACTGATATCTGTGCCGCTTATATTGACAAAGGCATTGCACCACCGAAAATTCTTGGCGGTCGTTATGGTTTGAGTTCTAAAGAATTTAATCCGCCCATGATCAAGGCCGTGTATGATAATATGATTGCAGCTGAGCCGAAGAAACATTTCGTCGTTGGTATCAATGATGACGTGACGAATACGTCTCTTGAGGTGAAACCGGGATTCAGTTCTGAACCGGAGGGTAATGTCAGAGCAAAATTCTGGGGACTTGGTTCTGATGGTACGGTGGGTGCCAATCAGAGTGCGATTAAAATTATTGGTGATAATACTGAAAAATATGCTCAGGGGTATTTTTCCTACGATTCCAAAAAATCAGGCGGTATCACTATTTCCCATCTGCGCTTTGGTGATGTGCCGATTAAATCCACCTATCTGATCAATGAGGCTGATTTTGTCGCCTGTCATAATCCAACTTATGTTCATATTTATGATGTTCTTGAGGGAATAAAGGAAGGTGGGACTTTCCTTCTCAACTCTCCCTGGTCAGCCGAAGAGATGGAACATGAATTGCCGGGTGATTTGAGAAAGACTATCCACGATAAAAAACTGAAATTTTTTACCGTCGATGCGATAAAAATTGCTGTCAATGTGGGGCTTGGCACCAGGATCAATATGATCATGCAGACCTGTTTTTTTAAACTTGCCAATGTGCTGCCGTTTGAAAAAGCGATAGAATTGTTGAAAGCGGACATTAAGAAAACCTATGGTAAAAAAGGTGATCATATCGTCGACATGAATGTCAATGCGGTTAATAACACCTTGGAAAATCTTGTAGAAATACCTGTTCCCGAATCATGGGGACAAGCTGCGGGTGGTCTTACTGTAAAAGATAAAGCTACAGAGTACGTTGACAATATTATGAGGCCGGTTGTTGCACTTAAAGGTGACGAGCTTCCTGTCAGTGTGTTCAGTCCGGATGGAGTATACCCGACATCAACTGCCCGTTACGAGAAAAGAGGTGTTGCTGTTACTGTTCCAGAGTGGATTGCCTCGGAGTGTATTCAGTGTAATCAGTGCTCTTTTGTTTGTCCCCATGCGGCCATTATACCTATTCTGGCAACAGAGGATGAGCTGGCCGCCGCACCTGCTGCATTTGAAACTCTTCCAGCTATTGGAAAAGCACTCAAAGGCTATAAGTTCAGAATTCAGGTTAACCCTCTTGATTGTCAGGGATGCGGTAACTGTGCGGATATATGCCCGGCCAAGAATAAGGCATTGGTAATGAAACCAACAGCCAGTCAGATTGAGAGTGAAATTCCCAATCATGAGTACTCTTTGACTGTTCCTTTTAAGGACGCTCTTATGGGGCGTGAAAGTGTTAAAGGCAGCCAGCTGTTCCAACCACTGCTTGAGTTCTCCGGAGCTTGTGCCGGATGTGGGGAAACGCCTTATGTCAAGGTTCTTACCCAGCTCTTCGGTGAGAGGATGACGATTGCCAACGCCACCGGCTGCAGCTCTATCTGGGGTGGTTCCGCACCATCTTCACCCTATACCGCAAACGCTGACGGACACGGTCCAGGCTGGGCGAGTTCACTGTTTGAGGATGCCGCCGAATACGGATATGGTATGATGCTGGCTTTCAATACCAGAAGAGATACGCTTGCTGAGAAAGTTCAAAAAGCGATAGATTCCGATATCTCCGCTGAGTTGAAAGACGCATTCACCGGTTGGCTTGGCGGCATGGATGATGCTGATATTTCCAGAGAAACGGGCGACCGTCTGAAGGCTCTTCTCAAGAACACAGAAGGGAACGATCTGCTTGCTGAAATTGCCCACAGCAGTGAACTCTTTACCAAGAAATCCCACTGGATTTTAGGTGGGGACGGATGGGCCTACGATATCGGCTACAGCGGTCTTGATCATGTCATGGCTTCGGGTGACAACATCAACATTTTAGTTATGGATACCGAGGTGTACTCCAATACAGGCGGACAGTCCTCTAAGGCTACTCCCACCGGTGCTATTGCCAAGTATGCTGCATCCGGAAAGAAGCTGAACAAAAAAGATCTTGCCCGTATGATCATGACCTATGGTCATGCCTATGTTGCTTCGGTCTCTATGGGAGCTAATAAGCAGCAGATGCTGAAAGCGTTTGTTGAAGCTGAGAAATACCCCGGACCGTCACTTATTATCTGCTATGCGCCTTGTATTGCCCATGGTATCAGAAAAGGCATGGGTAAAACTCAGCTGGAGGCCAAGCTGGCTGTTGACAGTGGTTTCTGGTCCATGTTCCGTTATAATCCGGCGCTTAAGGATGAGGGTAAGAATCCCTTTATACTGGACAGCAAAGAACCCGATGGAACCCTCCAGGAATTTCTTTCCAGTGAAAATCGTTTTGCCGCTCTGGAAAGAAGTAACCCAGAGGAATCAAAAAGGCTCCGTGCCAAGATTGACGGGGAAGTTGAAGACCGCTATCAACTCCTGAAAAAAATGGCCGATGTTGGAGTAGGTGTATAAAGAGGATATATGACAGGAGGGGCCTTGAGCCCCTTCTGTTTATATTTGTGATATCAGAACTGGTTGGATAAGAACAGGTTATGGAAGAACTCGTTTTTCAAGCTATTAAACAAAAGAAAATTTCGTCCCAGATTGTAGATCAGGTTAAAAAACTGATAAGCAGCGGCCAGCTTAAGCCCGGTGATTCTTTGCCGCCTGAAAGAGAGTTGATGAAGGTTTTCAACGTCAGCAGGCCAACACTGAGGGAAGCCTTGAACATGCTTTCCACCATGGGGTTTGTGCAGATGTCCCAGAGGCAGCGGACCAAGGTTAAATCCCTGATGCAGAGCAGTGTAACTGAGCCCTTGAGACGTCTTTTGAAAGAAGACATTAAGACTTCTCTGGAACTTGTCGAAGCACGTGCTGTTATTGAGACGGCTAATGCCCAGATGGCTGCTGTAAGAGCAACCGATAAGGATATACGCCGGCTCGAAAGATGTATTGAAGCAATGCAGGCAAACATGTTGAAAGACGGTAGTTTAAGGGATGAAGATGCAGATTTTCATCTTGCAGTTGCCCAGGCGACCCACAATAAGATCCAGACACACTTCATGTTTTCCATCTACGATCTGCTTAAGGATAAAGTAGATCTCTGCTACCATGGTGGTGTAGATGATATATTACAACAGCATTCTAAAATAGTTGAAGCGATCAAAAGTGGGGATGGTGAGATGGCCCGACGGAGGATGGAGGAGCATCTAGCGTATGTTGAGTTGCAGATTAACCAGCTGAGCGACAGTGAAATGCAGCAAAATGGAGAAGGGTAATATGAGCTATACAGTGTACCTTTCAGGAGAGATTCATACCGGATGGCGTGAGGATATTCAGCGCGGTGCAGGGGAACTTGGCCTTGATATACTCTTCAACTCTGCTGTTACCAATCACGAAGACAGTGATGCTGCCGGCGATCATCTCGGTAAAGAGACGGACCCTTTCTGGCGAGACCACAAATCAGCGAAGGTAAACGGTATACGTACCAGAACACTGATTGAGATGAGTGACCTTGTAGTTGTCCGTTTTGGGGATAAATACAAACAGTGGAATGCAGCTTTTGATGCCGGTTTTTGTGCGGCTCTTGGTAAACCTTACATAACCCTGCATGGAGCAGATATTATTCACCCTCTCAAGGAAGTTGATGCCGGAGCCCTGGCCTGGGCAACATCGACCGATCAGGTGGTGGAGATACTAAAATATACTGTGGATGGTGTTTCGTTCTAAGGCGGATGATACCTGCAACCCAAAGAATTAATGAGAACTTCATCATTTTTTTGGTATATTTTTTGAACACCGAACATTCAACACCGAACACCGAACATCGAATGATAAAAACGGGCATTATATCACGAGTGGGGTGATATCAAATAGATTATGGGGATATTGGAAATTTAGTAAAGGTATTATTCCGGAAAATCTTCAGCCTGACTCCACATTCGGTGTTCGATGTTGAATGTTCGGTGTTCGATGTTCATTTTTTCTTTTGACCCCTTCCTATGGATATCCAGCTATTATACGGAAAAAAAGAACTCAGTGTTAACCTGCCAGAACATATCAATGTTCAGGTAATAAACAAGTATCCCATGCCTGTCCTGTCAGACGGTGACAGAGCTGTCCGCGATGCATTTGAAAACCCGATTCAGAGTCCATCCCTGTCCAGTCTTGCCAGGGGAAAGAAAAGCGCCTGCATCCTTGTCTGTGATATCACCCGTCCGGTACCCAATGGTTTAATCCTGCCACCCCTTGTCAATACTCTGCTTGCAGAAGGAATCGATCGTGAGAATATTCTGATCCTGGTTGCTACCGGTCTGCATCGCCCCAATGAGGGGGAGGAACTGAGAGAACTGATCGGTTCCGATGAGATTTTCAATACCATTCCCATTGAAAACCATTTCGCCAGGGACCGAAAAGCCCATGTCGATCTGGGATTTACCTCACAGGGTATACCCGTTGGTATCGACAGACGGTTCATTGATGCCGATTTACGTATAGTTACCGGCCTGGTGGAACCCCATTTTATGGCCGGTTATTCCGGAGGCAGAAAAGTGGTGGCCCCTGGTGTTGCCTACCAGGACACCATACTTAAATTTCACACCGCTAAAATTCTAGAACACCAGAGCTCTGAGAATTGTATTCTGGATGGGAATCCTCTCCATCAGGCGCAGCTTGAAATCATACGGGCTATAGGCGATATCTACGCAGTCAATGTGGTTATTGATGAAAAAAGGCGCCTTGGCCTGGTTACCTTCGGGGCGATAGAATCAAGTCATCTGGAGGCTGTTGACTTCCTCATAAACTATGCAGAAATTGATATCGCCCGGAAATTTAAAACCGTTGTTACATCGGCAGGAGGATATCCTCTGGATAAGACCTACTACCAGACCGTTAAAGGTATGGTCGGGCCTATGAGTATCCTTGAGCCTGGCGGAACCATTATTATTGCCAGTGAATGTTCTGAAGGTATGGGCAGCCCCGAATTTATATCTGCCCAGAACATGCTGTGCAAATACGGCTCTGAGAGGTTCATGGATATTTTAAAGGGGCGGAGTGAGGCGCTGATCGACGAGTGGCAGACGGAAATGCTCCTTAAACCTCTCAGGCACGGTTCCGTTGAGCTTTTTACCACTAACCTGACAGAAGAGCAGCTGGCACAGACCTATGTTAAACATGCCTCTTCACTGGAAGAGGCAATCACTGCAAGCGTTTTGAGGCAGGGGAACAATGATATTGCGGTTATACCTGAAGGACCGTATGTTATTCCTCACTTTCGGTTAAACTAAATATGTACAATTACCTTTCGTAAGCTGTTAGCCTTTAGCCTGTTTTCCCACTACCATGGAAAGTAGCTGCGCGGAACGAGAGTTCCCTGGTTGCCGATCTGATGGGCAATACGGATTCCCTCATTCCATTTAATCATCCTTTCCGAGCGCGCAAAAGACCCGACTTTGAGTTGCGCCACTCCCCAGGCAACGGCTAAATGGCAAATTGTCGTGTCTTCTGTTTCTCCCGAGCGTCCAGAAATTATCGATGTCCAGCCCGCCGCCTTTGATGCGTCAAAAGCCGCCTTAGCTTCGGTGAGGGTCCCCGCTTGATTTGGTTTAATAAGGACACTGTTACAGATTCCATTAGACGCAGCAAGATTGATGCTCGCAGCGTTGGTGGTGAGATAATCGTCACCGACGATCTGTATTCGATCACCGATGCTCTCGGTCAGTTTTTTAAAACCGTCACTGTCGTCTTCACCTAATGGGTCTTCCAGGGAGCAGATCGGGTATCGCTCAACCCAGTCGACCATCATGGCGCACATATCGTCACTGTCGAGATTTCGATTCTCCAGAGCTAAATAATAGCGACCGTCTTTAATAAATTCGGATGCCGCTATGTCCAGTGCGATGGCGATTTGTTCCCCGGGAATAAAACCTGCGCGCTCGATGGCTTGAACCAGTAAGTCCAATCCTTCTTCATTGCTGTTAAAGTCTGGCCAGTAGCCTCCCTCATCGGCAAGGCCCATAAGCTTGCCTCGTTTTGCCATGATGTGTCCAGCCGCCATGTAGACTTCCGCAGTCCATTCTAAAGCTTGTATATATGATTCCGCTCCGACTGCTACAACCATGAAATCCTGGATGTCGATACGTCGGTCGGCATGGGCGCCGCCGCCGAAGATTTGAATTTCAGGCAGGTAAAGATGAGATGTC
>DAOVUU010000322.1 GCA_030632405.1 Desulfobulbaceae bacterium
AAAGAATCAGAGCAGAGGATCGCCACCGCTGTATATAATCACAATGTTGCCGGGCTGGATCTGAAAAGATTGATTGAAGGGGAAGGCCCTTTGAAGCTTGCCCAGTTCAGTGATGAACTTGATAAATCTGACCTGGAACTGAAGCATTATGAGGCATATGAGGTCGATCTGCGGGCACTGGAAAAGGAGGGTATTGCCAACCCGGTAGAACTCGGTCGTATTAACGAGAAGATAAGAGTTTTAAAAGATAAATACAGGTCGGCAAAACGGCGATATGACAGTTATGAGAAGTATGTGTTGCCGGTGATGATAGAAAGCGGCAGGGCAAAGGTCAAAAACACTGAACTGGCAATTGAGCAGGTGAAGCAGTCGAGTGTTCATAAAATAGCCAATGCGGAGGCTATTTCTCAGCAGGCCAGGGGACAGTTGAAGGCCGTCAGACTGTCTCTTACAAAGGCTGAAAATGAGTTGAAAAAAACAGTGATAAGGGCCCCTCAGAGTGGATTGCTCATTCATTATGAAGCATTTAGAAGTGGTGAGATGCGTACTCCGCGGGAGGGTGATACGGTTATTGTCAATCAGCCGATTATGTATCTGCCGGATATTTCCAGCCTTGCTATAAAAAGTCAGGTGAGAGAAACAGATCTGTATAAAATTAAAGTGGGTCAGAAGGCCACTGTTTTAGTTGATGCCTATCCGGAAGACAGATTCGAAGGTGAGCTGGAATTTGTGGGGGCCCTGGCAAAAAAGCAGACCAATATGGGCTCTGGTGAAAAATATTTTCAGGTTGTTTTTTCTCTGACTAACGGTAACGATCATCTGAGACCCGGTATGTCGGCCCAGATTATAGTGCATATTGCATCTCTTAGAGACACGTTGACAATACCGATTCAGTCGGTATTCCGGGACCAGGGCGGCGATTATTGTTACCTGTGGAACAGTGTTATGCATGAAAAACGTTATTTTACTATCGGTCAGCAGAATGAGGATTTTGTTGAGATAAAGAAAGGGCTGGAGGCAGGTGAAATCGTTTCCCTGGTCCAGCCTGAAAATGTGCAGTGATATTTTTCTTTTATGGAACGTTTACCGTGATTGTTGAAGTGCGGGGCCTGTGCCACCGCTACAGGAGAAACTCCGGAGACATTGCTGTCCTGGAGAATGTTGATTTTACCCTGGAGCAGGGAGAATTTGTGGCTATTATGGGGGCGTCAGGATCGGGAAAGTCAACATTTTTACATATATTGGGCTGCCTGCTCAAGCCGGTAAGCGGCAGCTACCGGTTAAATGGTGAAGAGATTGCCGATCTGGAGGAAAAAAGGCTGTCAGAGATCAGGGCGCACCATATCGGTCATGTGTTTCAGATGTTTTATCTGCTTCCCGGCGTGGATGTTAGTCGAAATGTTTCTCTGCCGTTAATGTATGGTAATGTAGAAGAAAAGGAAGTGCAGAGAAGAGTCTTGAAAGCAATACACCAGGTCGGGCTGGAAGACAGGATCTCCCATAAACCCACGGAACTGTCGGGAGGGGAAATGCAGCGGGTAGCAATTGCCAGGGTACTTGCTCAAAACCCTGAACTTATACTTGCGGATGAACCGACGGGTAATCTTGATAAGAATAACAGTAATGAAATTCTGGGGCTTTTTCGCCGCATGAACCAGCAGGGGCACACCATAATTCTGGTCACCCATGACGCCGAAGTTGCAGGTTATGCACAAAAACAGATGATCCTCGACAATGGCACCTTTAGCAGAGCATAAACGATATTTTATATATATAATTCGTACAGCTTCGACTTCATTGATGCTGCATAAATTGCGCTCCAGCCTTAGTATACTGGGCATTGTCTGTGGGGTGATGACCGTGCTTGCAGTGTTTGCAATCGGGAAAGGTGCAGAGGTGGAAACTTTGGGCCGGATTGAACAGATGGGTGTGAAAAATATCTATATCCGTTCAGACAATTTGACGAAAACCCAGATCAGCAGGGCGCGTAAATACCATTCTCAAGGGTTGCAGCTGAGCGATTTGGATCGACTGGTGACGGCATGTCCAGCAATTAAACAGACAGCCGCTACCCGTGACAGGGCCGTTGATCTTATCAGTTTCCCTGAAAATATCAGTCCCCAGGTGCTGGAGGTATCAAGTGGCTACCGACCGATACTCGGTTTATCTATGAACAGTGGGAGATTTATTTCAAATCGAGACGTTGTGAACAAAAATAGAGTCTGTGTACTTGGCTGGTCAGTGTCCGCTGCACTGGGCGCTGAAGGCAAACCAGGGCAGATAATTCATATAGGCGGTGATCTGTGGAAAATAGTCGGAGTTATGCAGAAGCAGGATATCCTGGGATCGGAAAACACACGAATCTCCCTGCAGAACGTCAACGATCTGATTATTCTTCCTCTGGGTACCGTTGTGCAGCCAACAAAGGACGTATTTTCACCATTATCTGAGATTATCCTCGAGCTGGGTTCAACAGAACAGATGCATGTCTCAACCGCCGTTATTAAAAGAACACTGCAGGTTGCTCACCACGGAGTTGACGATTTTGAGACTATAGTGCCCTATGAACTGCTTGCTCAGTCCCAGAAAATACAGCAGACGTTTAATATTGTGTTTGGATCGATTGGCGGTTTTTCTCTTATTATTGGTGGGATCGGAATAATGAACATCATGCTGGCGGGTGTCTCAGAACGGGTCAGAGAGATCGGCTTGAGAAGAGCAGTTGGAGCGCGCCCATATCATATAATATTGCAGTTTCTCATGGAGTCGGTAATTTTGACAACTATGGGGGGATTAATCGGCGTTGGCGGCGGCATAGGGCTCTCCGAGATTATTTCTCTGATTGCCGGCTGGCCAATCTATTATTCTCCTGAAATTATCGCGATTCCTCTTGCTTCTGCAGTGATAACAGGTGGCCTTGCCGGGCTTTATCCTGCACTCAAGGCATCAAAGATGGACCCCCGTTATGCACTGGGTTATGGAGTTTGAGCCGTGATGAACAATGGTTTGCAGCATTGTCCGGCACAAAACTCCAACTATTGAAGGTTAAGACTTACCTTGACATTAATGCATAATATATGGTGTAATAACAAATCATTGTATGGTAAGTGTTTGGTGAAATAATAATTTCAGCAAGGGACCATTATTGTGGACGGTCATATTCAGACTGCATCTCTTTTACCCTATCTTTGTGATAACGGGGGAAAGATATGTCTCGATATTTCCACGATAAGAACAGGGCCCGAGCAACCGGGAAGACGGGTTGAGAGTTTCATACCTGAGTATACCGGTGATTTTCTGGCTGTAGGTTTTAACGCTCAGATACGTATGGATTCTGGCTCTACTGTGAGGCAGGTGATGTTGCTGGCGCAGAGAGATCAGTATCCATTCTTTAGTGACCACTCCCCGAAATTTACAAACAGTATCATTGATAAATGCTGGCGGCAGGCTGCTGGACAAAATGAGGTGAATGGGTTTGTATCTGATCAAATCCTGTTTGCAGAACAGTTCACTGATTGTGGTGAACTCCTTCCCTTTGCACCGTTATTTTTCTGTAATAAAAGAGAACTGTTTTTTCATCCGCCATGTCTGCGCTGCGGCAAGTTGCTGCTCCTCTGTCGTGATGATGAACTCCTTGGCGAGTTTGGATTAGCTCACTACTCAAGATCACTGCGACGCTATCTGTACTGCCCGTCATGTACACCTCTGCACGGCGGGCCCTGGTATACCAGGACTATGAATGGTGAGGAAAAATCAGTTGTAAAAGATTGTAGCCAGTTGATACAGGATTTCGGTTCGATTACGAGTGCTGCTGATCCGGATACCTGTTTTCCCTGTGCTGAATGTCTGCACCGCGAAGATTGTTACGGAACAGCGGTAAATGTTTTTGACGTTATTAACGTTTTTTTGTTTTACCCGTTTTATATGACTCTTCGCCAGAGGGTCTCGTGCAGTGGCCATGATTATCTTGCGATGGTGTCAGGTGCTTCACCGGGGCAGCTTACGGACTACTGGC
>DAOVUU010000341.1 GCA_030632405.1 Desulfobulbaceae bacterium
AATAAGATCCCTGCCGGATACGCTTTCAGGAAAGGCGTGATAGCTCTCACCATCTGAAAACCGTTCCCTGACCATTTCGGTAAAAGGCACCCAGAGCCTCTCTGCCAGCTTATATCCCAGCTCAGTAGAGGCCTCGTTTGCGACGAGAACGACGTTGTCTTTATCTACCATTGAGTCCCCCGAAATTTTCTACTCATTCACTGCAGACAGATGTATGCCTGCACAGAGAATTTATAAGGCTGCAACAATGGCATCCCCCATACCCACCGTTCCGACAACACCGGATTTACCCAGCGCAATATCAGCCGTGTGGATACCACTCTCAAGGGTGGCTGCAACCGCATTTTCAATACCATCTGCCGCATCATCCAGAGCAAAACTGTAACGCAGCATCATTGCAGCAGACAGGATTTCGGCAATAGGGTTGGCTATGCCTTTTCCGGCAATATCAGGTGCAGAGCCACCGGCAGGTTCATAAAGACCGAATTTATCTTTATTCAAAGATGCGGAGGCAAGCAGCCCCATTGAACCAGTCAACATTGCAGCCTCGTCAGAAATTATATCACCGAACATATTACCGCAGAGCATCACATCAAATTGATGAGGATCGCGTACCAGCTGCATGGTCGCATTGTCAACATAGATATGATTCAACTCGATATCAGGATATTCCGCTGCTATCTCCAGTACAACCTCCCGCCAGAAAACCATGGTTGACAGAACATTAGCCTTATCCACCGATGTCACTTTCTTTTTTCTCAACCTGGCTGCATCAAAGGCCATTCTTGCAATTCTCTGTATCTCGGATCGTTTATATCCCATCGTATCAAAAGCCCGTTCATCAGGCCCCGCACCCTCTCTGCCTTTGGGCGTGCCAAAATATATACCGGAGGTCAATTCTCGAACACAGAGGATATCAAAACCGGAACCAACTATATCAGCTCTAAGTGGACAGGCTGCGGTAAGAGATGGAAACACCTTTGCCGGGCGAAAATTACAGAACAGATCAAAATGTTTCCTCAACGGCAGAAGAGCGGCCCGTTCAGGCTGCTGTTCAGGGGGAAGACTCTCCCATTTCGGCCCCCCAACCGAACCAAAGAGAATGGCATCACTGGATTCACATTTCTGCAGAGTTGTGGCCGGCAGAGCCTCTCCATGATTGTCGATGGCAACGCCCCCTACATCGGCGTAATCATATGTCAACTCAAAGGAAAATTTTCCCTGCACAGCATCAAGCACTTTTATAGCCTCGCCCATCACCTCGGGGCCTATGCCATCACCCGGTAAAACCGCAACTTTTTTCATCTATATCACCTTTTCATTTTATATTTTTATGGCGTCGTAAAAAGTCCGATCTACTGCGTTGTAGGTTTTTTTCAGACACTCGACATACCGTATGTATGGTCGAGTACCTGTAAAAAACACTACGCCTTATATATCAAACTTTTTGACTTAGCCATTTAGGATTCGAATGACTTTTTCAAGAGTTTATCATTTTTTATGGCGTCGAATGGCCTTTTTACCAACAATCAACTTCCTGTTCTCCACGGAAATCCAGGTTTTCACTCTTTTGATGGAACATACACCAAAAGTAGTCGCCGGGCACCGGAAAACGGTAAAGATTCTTCAATGACCTCCTCCAGAAAATAGCCTTTATCCACAATCTCACCTGCATCCGCCACCTCTTCCTGCCATCTCGGACCTTTCATGCAGATAACCCGTGCTCCTCCCGGGGAAAATCTCTGAACCATCCCCATAAAAACTTTTATATCTGAAACAGCTCTGGAGGTTATATGGGTAAAGGGTGTGGTTGAAGGAAGCCGGTCTTCATCTTCTATACGGCAGTCCAGCACTTTTACATCGGTCAGGCCAAGAATACGAACAATGTGACGTAAAAACGATGCCTTCTTTTGTCGAGGCTCAACAAGGGTAACCGAAAGATCGGGAGAAGCTGATTTACAGACCAGTCCGGGAAATCCTGCACCTGTTCCGACATCCAGAAGCTGCGTTCCGGGACTTTTTAACAACGGCAAGAGCGTCAACGAATCGATAAAATGGTTTTCCAGGATCTGTTCGTCGCTGCTCGATCTGGCTACCAGGTTAACCTTCCTGTTCCACTTCTTTAACTCATTAAAATATTGTTCAAGAAGCTCGATGGACTCAGCAGAAAAATCACATTCAAAGTGATTCATACCTGCTGCAAGTCGAGCTTTAAAATTATAACTCATATTTAAAGGTGAACCTCGATAGGTGCTATTGGAGCGACAAAAACCATCTTTTTCAGCAGCAGTGAACTATACGTCACATTGTATGAATAATAAAACTATTCCTCTCTGAGCCAGAGATTTCACAATTCAATACACTTTTCTACTATAGGGATCATTAGGCTTTATTTTAAGGTCGAAAATGTTTAGTTTTAGAAAGTTTCGACTTGAATACCTGGAAAGCTATTATCCAAACCAACCAATTCGTGCGACACGACAGGGAGTTTCTAATGGAATTTGAACCTAAATGGATAGCCTGGGAAATCACAAGGCGCTGTAATCTTAAATGTGTGCACTGCCGCTCGTCATCGGAACTGGAAGCGGCGGAACATCCGGACTTTACCCTGGATGAAGCGAAAGCGATAATAGATAATATCGCATCCTACGCGAGCCCTGTTCTGGTGCTGTCGGGCGGAGAGCCACTCTTTCGGGAAGACGTCTTTGACATTGCACAATACGGCACAGACAAAGGATTTCGAATGTGCCTGGCAACCAACGGCACACTGGTTACGGATGAGATATGTGAAAAGATCAAGGCTGCTGACATCAAAATGGTTTCTTTCAGTCTTGACGGTGCTACGTCAGCTACCCACGACGACTTCAGAAATCAGGAAGGTGCCTTTGACGGTACCATGAATGCCATACAGCTGCTGAAGAAACATTGCATACCATTTCTTATTAACTCTTCTTTTACTGTTCGAAATCGTGAAGAAATCCCAGATATTTACCGACTGGTAAAAAGTCTGGGTGCAACGGCCTGGTATATGTTCATGATAGTTCCCACCGGCAGGGGGGAAGATATCATGGAAGAATTAATTCCTGAAAAGATGTACGACGAAATACTTGAATGGCATTACGAAGTTGAAAAGGAAGAGAACGAACTGCTTATGCGCCCCACCTGTGCCCCCCACTACTATCGGATAGTGCGGCAAAAGGCCAAGGAAGAAGGTGAACTTTTTAAACGAAGAGACCTCAAATTTTCCACCGGTGGCTCCAAAGGATGCCTTGCAGGGCAGCTTATCTGTCTCATAGACGTCGATGGAGAGGTGCAACCCTGCAGCTATTTTCCTAAATCTGCCGGCAACATCAAAACGACACCGTTTAAAGAGATTTGGGAAGAATCTGAACTTTTCCTTCAACTCCGGGATTTTAAGGGGTATAAAGATAATTGCGGTCCATGTGAATATAACTCTGTCTGTGGCGGCTGCCGGGCACGGGCATACGCGATGACCGGAGATTTCCTTGCCCAGGAGCCATTTTGCAGTTATGTACCCCAAAAACTGCGAAAAAATGAAAACAAAACATGAAATTCCAATAAAAACAGATACTATGATAAACGATACCTTCCTCAAAGCATGTCGTGGTGAAAAAACAGACTACACTCCGATCTGGATAATGCGTCAGGCGGGACGCTACCTTCCTGAATATCAAAAAGTTCGGGGGAATGTCACTTTTCTGGAGCTATGCAAATCTCCAGAGCTCTGCGTTGAGGTAACCCTGCAACCAATTGACATCCTCAATGTAGATGCAGCTATCCTGTTC
>DAOVUU010000287.1 GCA_030632405.1 Desulfobulbaceae bacterium
CAAATAAAGTGGCCCGAATACCAAATTTAGGAGATTGGTCGACTGGTGAAGTCAGATTAATGAGTGCAAAGTGCAACTCCTGCGGAACCTACTTCTTTCCAAAAGAACATTATCAACATCGCCCCGGCTGCTCAAGGGAGGGCGTGGAAGATACCCTGCTTTCCCAAAAAGGCAGGCTGGCGAGCTATACAATTCAATATTATCCCTGTCCCGCGCCATTTAAAACAGAGAAAAAAATTACTCCATACGGTATCGGTCTGGTGGAGTTTGAAGATGAAAAAATTCAGGTTACCGGCATTATAACAGATACTGATCTGAAATCTCTTAAGATTGGAATGGAGATGGAAACCACCATTCTTGAGATGTATACCAATGAGGAAAAACAGCAGGTAGTGACCTGGGCGTTTAAAGCTACTAAATAAGCGATTTTACAAAACACATAAAAGGATAATTACCATGAGAGATGTATATATTATTGGAACTGGAATACACCCCTGGATGGGATTCTCTGAGCAGGTATTTGCCGATTTCGCAGCTGTGGCTGTCGACGGCGCTCTGAAAGACGCAAACATAGAATGGCAGAAAATTCAGGCAATTATGGCCGGGATTTTTATCTATGGAGGTAATGCCGGGCACCTTTCCGGTCAATATCTGGAATCCATTTTTGGTGAAACCGGAATCCCGGTGGTAAACGTATACAATGCCTGTGCCACCGGATCTGCCGCTATTAGAATGGCATATAACAGTATAGCTGCAGGTGAGACCGATACCACCCTGGCCTTTGGTGCAGACGTATCGCCGAAGGGTTTTCTGACTGCCAAGTCAGACAACGCAGTTCAGGACAGGGACGTGATCAGATGGAAAATGGGTGGACTGCCCAACCCGATTTACTGGGCACTGGAATGCAGGAAAAGGATGGAGAAATACGGTACCACCGAAGAGGATCTGGCATTGGTTAAGGTCCTGATGAGTGAGTATGGTTCCAAGAATCCGCATGCCCGGTTTAAAAAGACATATAGCCTGGAAGATGTATTGAATTCAGTCTATGTCTGTGATCCCCTGAGGCTCTTTGAGATTTGCCCGGTCAGTACCGGTGCTGCGGCTGTCATAGTTACAGCCGACGAGGAATTGATCAGTAAAGCGGACAAACCGGTGAAGATTAACGCCACCACCATGGGAAGTGCCATCTATGGTGACCCGACCATCCGCATATCAGCGCTCTCCTGTCCTTCTGTTCCAGAAGCCCCCATGCTCAGTGAAAGCTATTCGGCTTCCCGGCAGGCATATGAGAAATCCTCCATTGGTCCCGAGGATATCGATGTGCTGGAACTGCCCGACAACAGCTCCTGGCATTACCTGGTATATCTGGAAACATGCGGGTTCTGTAAAGATGGAGAAGCGGACAGGATGCTGCGGGACGGTGAGACAAAAATCGGTGGAAAACTGGCCGTAAACCCAAGTGGTGGATTTTCGTCGCATGGCGAGGCGCTTTCTGCTCAAGCGATTTGGCAGGTTATCGAATGCGCGAATCAACTCAGAGGAAGGTGCGGTGCTCGTCAGGTGGAAGGTGCAAAAGTTGCAATGGCCCAGACATATGGCTTGATGGGTAACAGTGGTACTACCATAATGACTGTTTAGTGCCTTACTCTATAAACCCTGCCATAAAAACCAAGAAAAATTTGAACCACAGAGGGGAGAAAAGATTTTCTTTTCTCTGTGGTCTCTGTGCACTCTGTGGTGAGAGAATGTGGTTTGAACATTCAACATCGAACACCGAATAAGTTGCAGTGCTCAGCTTATGTTTTTTCATTCGGTGTTTGATTTAAGAAGGAGTACCAGCATTTGTGTGAGAGGGAGTGGAATGTATGAGTAACAACTGGGACGAATTAAACCAGCAGGTAATCTCTCATATCCAGAATGGGCAATTCCAGCAGGCGCTGGAACCAGCTGAAGCGGCTTTAGACCTGGTCATGAAGGAAAAGGGTGCAGACCATCCAAAAGTAGCTGTATCGCTTAATAATATTGGTGAATTGTATCATCTGCTGGAACACTTCGCGAAGGCTGAGAACGCTCTTCAGAAATCCTTGAAAATCAGTGAAACTGCTGATGGGAAAAATTCCACGGAAGTGGCTGATACCCTGGGAAACCTGGCAGAACTGTATATAAGCCGTCAAAACTTTGAGGATGCCGAACTCTGCATGAAACGGGTTATTGGCATTTGTGAAGCCCAAGAATCTGATCTCAAGGCCCCCCTCCATACACTTTCGCTCATATATCAGGGCTTGGGAAAATTTCCTTTAGCACAATCCCAACTGGAGCGTGCCCTTAAACTTACCGAAGAGAGTCAAGGCAAAGATGATCCCGACCTGGGACCGATACTGAAGAGTATTGGTGCCATAGAGCAGCAGACAGGCAATCTTGAGGCGGCAGAGAAGAGTGTCAGGCGGGCACTGGTGATCTATGAGAACAGTATTGGTGTTACGCATCCTGCTTTTGCAGGTATTTTGAGCCAGTTAGCCGGAATATATATGGTGAATGGACATCTTGCCGCTGCAGAACCACTGCTTAATCAGGCAATCGATATTTTTAAAAATACAGTGTCCGATGATCATCCTGAACTTGCAGAGACCATAGAAAAACTTGCTGCACTGTACAGTGCCGGAGAAAAAAATGACAAGGCGGAAATGTGCTGGAAGGAGGCACTGGGACTGTACATATCCTCGTTAGGGAAGGATCACCCGGCAGTTGCACAGACCCAGAACAGCCTTGCGGAACTCTATCTTAACGGCAAGCAAGCTGAATTGGCAGAACCACTGCTGTATACCTCTTTGTCCATTCGGGAGAGGCTGCTCGGCCCCGAGCATCCTGCGGTTGCCCAGTCTCTTAATAATATGGGTATACTGCATAACCTGCGGGGGGAAGGTACCCTGGCGATAAAGCAGCATAAACGCGCACTGAAAATCAGACAGACAACCTTTGGTCACGATCATCCGGCTATAACACAATCCCTTGACAATCTCGCCATTCTATACCGGGAGCAGGGAAAAATTGAAAAAGCAAAAGAATGTCTGCAGCAGTCACTTGTTATCTGGGAGAAAGCGATGGGCAAAGCGCATCCTGCTGTAGCCCAGAGCTATCACAACCTTGCTACCCTGTATATAGCTTCTGAGGAATACGAAAAAGCCGAGAAATCATTGATTGCTGCCAAGAAAATTCTGGAAGAACATATGGGGCCGGACGATATGCATCTGGTTGTTGTATTTGAGACTCTTGCAACCCTGTATCATAAGATGGGAAAAGTGCGGGAAAGTAATGAATATGCCGCCCGGGTACATAAAATAAAAAAGCCTGAACAGATGCGTAGACCACAGCAGGAGTAATGAGAGGGGAGCTTTCATGATCACATTCTTTGTTGATTCGGTGTTGGCAAAGTCAGAGCCTGTCTCGAATGTGGTATTTCGAGTTATATTGTACATGGCATATGTCTTGATTGTGATCAGACGACTGTTAGTCCCTTCCTTTAGACTCCGATTATCCGAAAAAGACTATACTGCCCAGATAAAGATTCGAAGTATTTTGTATGGACGTTCATTTGTGTTTCACGATGGCAGGGTATCGTCCACAAAACACCTGGATGGTGAAGCCGATGTGAGCATGATCTTCACTGACAGTGCATCTGCTATCAGGATGATGATTTTTCCGCGAGACTACCTTGGGCGGATAAATGCCATGAAGAATTTCCGGATAGATGTTCAGGGGGATGATGAGTATGTCATTCACTTTATGCAGACTATGAACCTGCTGACCCATCTCTCAGATGAGCCTGAATACGGAATATCTCTGGAAGATGGAGTCAGCCGTTATGTCAACAATACCAATGGCGGTCCTGTTTTTGTCTATGTGAAAGAGGGAAAGATAATCCGCATAACCCCTATTGAGTTTGAAGAGTCGGATGGGAAGTCATGGACCATACATGCCCGGGGGAAAACGTTTACTCCACCAAGAAAAGGGACGGTAAGCCCCTACGTTTTTGCTCTTAAGTCGCTGATTTACTCCAAAGACCGGCTGCTCTATCCGATGAAGCGTGTCGATTTTGATCCTGATGGAAATCGGAATTGTTCAAATCGCGGTATTTCCGGTTATGAAAGGATCAGTTGGGATGAAGCTCTTGATATTGTCGCCTCTGAAATTCAGCGCGTTAAAGAGGAACATGGCCCTGGATCGATTATGAACGGAAGCGGTTCCCATCATACCTGGGGGAATATCGGCTACTGGCTCAGTGCCAAAACCCGTTTTATGAATTCAATTGGTTCAAGTCATGTGGTTCATAATCCTGATAGTTGGGAAGGCTGGTACTGGGGGGCTATGCACCACTGGGGCAATTCCATGCGA
>DAOVUU010000176.1 GCA_030632405.1 Desulfobulbaceae bacterium
ATCAAAAGTGGTGGGTGATCCTCCCCTCTGTAAATGACCAAGAACCAGAGATCGGGTGTCCTTGCCGGCGCATACTCTGATTTGTTCTGCGACCCATTCTCCTATGCCGCCCAGTAATACATCCTGTCGTCCGATTTCACATTTCCCCTTATCTTTGCATATACGTTCATTGCTAATGGAAGAGGCGCCTTCGGCCACCACTACAATGGCGTAGTGCTTGCCGTGCAACTCGTTTCCCGAGATTTTCTGGCAGATAGCGTTTACATCAAAAGGGATTTCCGGAATAAGAATAACATCTGCCCCTCCCGCAATCCCTGCGCCAAGGGCGAGCCAGCCGGCGTTGTGTCCCATAATTTCAACAACAATAATCCGGTGATGGCTGTGGGCGGTTGAGTGTAATCTGTCGATCGCCTCGGTGGCAATTTCCATGGCGGTATGAAAGCCAAAGGTGACATCTGTCATAGAAACATCGTTATCAATAGTCTTGGGGAGTGTAATGATGTTCAACCCTTTTTGTGCCAAACGATAGGCATTCTTCTGGGTTCCTCCTCCACCTATACAGACAAGAACGTCAAGATTATGTCGACGATAGTTATCACAGATGACCTCGGTCATATCCATAGTCTCATTCCCCACCGTCATTTTATGCGGTTTGTCACGACTCGTTCCAAGAATTGTTCCACCACGGGTTAAAATAGAAGACAGAACTTCCCGATCGAGGCGCATGGTTCTATTTTCCATAAGCCCCCGAAAGCCATCGCGAAAGCCCACAATATTCATTCTGCCGGTTGCCAGAGCGGACTTGCCAATGGCCCTGATTGCGGCATTCAATCCGGGACTGTCCCCACCTGAAGTAAGGATGCCTATATGTTTATTCATATTCCCTCTTTGTAAATTATGATGGCATCGTAAAAAGTCCGATCTCCTTCGTTGTAGGTTTTTAACAGACACTCGACATACCACAAGTATAGTCGAGTACCAGTGAAAAACACTACGCCTCGTATATCAAACTTTTTAACTTAGCCATCTAAGGCTTCCGATAAGCGTAGACTTCGAGTGACCTTTTTACGAGTTTATCATTAAATGACCGTTTATATGGTCTCCGCCAGTAAGATGAAAAAAGAAAATAAAGAAAAAATTAAACGGGAATTAAAGTATTCTCTGGCCGGTTGGACACTTTTTGTTATTTGTGCCATTTTCTTTATTGCATCAAGCTTGAAAAACCATGACACTTTAGCGTTTATTGGGAGCGTTATATTTCTGATTGCCTGTGTGGTTTTTTTGATACCGCTATTGGAGTCGTGTCAGAGAAAGGATGACGATACTCCGCAGTAAAAAACCTCTTTTTTATTATCAACCTCTTTTATTATCCAGCTTGCTGGCTTTTACCGCCATCAATGTGATGGTGCTTCTGGACACCATTTTCTCATGGGTATCTCTGATATCAAATACACTGGATTGAGCCACTATAATCTGTTTTCCCGCATTTATTATTTCTGATCTGCATCGTAATTTATTGCCATAGGCAGGTTTTAAAAAATTAATTTTAAATTCGATGGTCAATATCCTGGTATCTTCAGGGACAAGGGTAAAGGCAGCGTATCCAGCTGTATGGTCAGACATGGTCGCGATTAAACCGGCATGGATAAAATTATCTTGAGTTCTGTGATTTTCTCTTATTATGACGCTTGATTCAAAAAGGCCGTTTTCTATTTTTAGTGCATGGATTCCGCAAAATTCGATAAATCCCCTGCAATAATCCTTTTTAAGAAAGTCTATCCTCTCCTTGGTTAGTTCGTATTTCACAACAGGCCTCTTTTAATTGAAGTCATGTTTCGGGAATTATCTCTAATCCGCTACATCTCAATATTTATGAAGATGACAGGGGGCAGACATAAATAGAGCTATTTGATTTTTTACGACGCCGTCAATGGTTAACACATAAGCAAAACAGACCTGCCTTGTCAACGTAGATTAAGGCTATCTTAAATTGAATCCTGATTACGTATAAAACCCAGTCAATTTTGCGGGCATAGGATTAATATGGTGATAACAAAGAGAGAGTTCAAAGGGCAATAGTCCCATTGCCGATTGAAATTACAGAAAGAATGTTACAAGATCGTTAATTATTTTCTAGATGCAATAAGGTGTAAAATATGCCAAAGTGAAATGGTCTATATTCAGTTTTATAAAAAACTCAATCCCGATAAACATGAAGAGTTCGGGGTAAATAATGGAGCCAAACATGCAAAATAGCATCTGGATAGATCTAAAAAGTGGTGAGCAACGTAAAGAGCCTGTTTCAGAGGCTGAATTTCTTACGGGTGGAAGGGCCCTCTCCTCCGATATCATTGCAAAACATGTTCCTGCGGGGGCCGACCCGCTCGGCCCCTTCAATGTGATAACGTTTTGCTGCGGCATTCTGGCCGGAACTACAATATCCAATGCCAATCGTCTTTCGGTCGGCAGCAAAAGTCCACTTACCGGCGCCATTAAGGAGAGTAACAGCGGCGGTACCTTTGCCTACCATATGGGACGTTTGGGAATTCGCAGCATTACTCTGGAAGGTATTCCTGAAAATCCGGAAAAATGGCAGATTCTTCATATCAACAAGGACGGACTGTTTTTTGAGGATGGTTCCGATCTCGTTTCCCATGGATGCTACAAAAAGGCTGAAATACTGACCGAACGATACGGCAAATCAATCTCCTTTGCCATGATTGGCCCGGCAGCGGAGAAGCGCATGCGTTCCGCTGCAATTGCAGTCTCTGACCCTGAGAACTCTCCGGCACGCTTCTGCGGCAGAGGTGGACTCGGTGCGGTCCTGGCATCAAGAGGTATTCAGGCAATTGTTATTGACCCCACCGGCACCCTTCCCCTCAAACCACAGGACAAAGATCTCTACCAGAAAACGAACCAGACCATTGCCAAACTTATCAATTCGACCCCTCAAACTTCAGAGGTGTTCAGGAAGTACGGTACAGCGGCCATGGTTGATGTCGGGCAGGCCCTGGGGTTTCTTCCAAACAGAAATTTTTCAAGGGGAAAATTCGAGCTTTCTGAACAGATCAATGGTCAGGCTCTTGCTGATCTTATTGAGTCCCGTGGCGGTGAAGGCAAGACGACGCATGGCTGCATGCCCGGATGCCTGGTTAAGTGCTCCAATGTTTTTCCGAAAGAAGATGGCTCTCCGCTCGTATCACCACTTGAATATGAAACAATTGGCTTAATGGGCTCCAACCTTGGCATTGGTGATCTCGATACAATAGCAAAGCTCAACTACCTGGCAAATGATAGTGGGGTAGACACTATTGAAGCCGGTGCAGCCATTGGTGTTGCAATGCAGGCAGGGCTTGCTGAGTTTGGAGACAGCGAAGCTGCTCTTTCAATGATGGAGGAAGTTCGTAATGCAACCGTTTTTGGCAGGGTAATTGGCTCCGGCGCTGATATTGCAGCAAAGGTTCTCGGAGTCTATCAGGTACCTACGGCCAAGGGGCAGGCATTTCCTGCCTACGATCCACGGGCACTTAAAGGGCTTGCGGCAACCTACGCAACTTCACCAATGGGTGCTGATCATACAGCAGGGCATACCATCAGGTCCAACGTGGAAGATCATCACAGTTATGTCGGGCAGGCAGAAGCTTCGAGGTTGTCTCAGGTTGGTGTTCTCCAGTGGGATGCTCTTGGGTTCTGTTATTTTATTGGAGCAGCTGTTCCCGATTTGACGATGATCTGTGATCTTATTAAAGCTTTTCATTCACGCTCGTTTAATCCGGAGCAGATCCGCAATATGGCTATTGCAACGCTTACAACAGAAAGGAATTTCAACAGAGATGCCGGTTTCACTTCGGTACATGACAGACTGAGCGAATATTTTCACCACACGGCAAATCCTGATACGGATACGGTTTGTGATATCCCGGACAATGAAATCAGCGACCTTATGCAAGATGATCAACTGACCTAAAGCGGGCGATGCCCGCAACTCAGGTTAATTAGGCTGTAGGCTGTTAGGAAAAACAAAAGACAGAGAGAAATCTCCCCTAATAGCCTACAGCCTAAATAACCTGTTGATTTAACAGGATGAACTTAAAACAATTTCCTTGTTTTTTATGACAGAAACAGGGAAATTTAACCTTTTACGACGTCATCATTTTTTACCCATGTCGTAATTTCATAACCAGAACACACACGGAGAGACTGAAACTAATCACGTTAGCCAGGATCAGGGGAAAATCTTTAAGTAAAATCCCGTAAACCAGCCAAAAGAATATTCCTGTGGTGAGTATGGCGTACATCAGAAGAGAAATATCTTTGGTCTTTTTTGATGTCAATGTGTTGATAACTGGAGGTAAAAAAGAGGCGGTTGTGCATAGTGCAGCGATTAATCCAATAAGAGTAGTCCCATTCATTGTCATAGCTGAATTCTCATTAATAATATCTTACTTGGCATCTTCTGCTTCTGCCAATTGTGTTAAAACCGGTTTAACAACGATTTCTCGATTAGGCTATACTGTTTTTAGCCTATTTCGTCAGGAGATATACAATGGTAATCTTTACGAGTTTTTCAATACCCATTAGCTGTATAAAATATTAAGGAGGAAGTGTTTATGGAAAAAGAAATTGGTTTTGAGATGGCAGCTTCGAATATCAGGTTTGGGCGAGGAATTACCGCGGAAATTGGAATGGATCTGAAAGATCTCGGAGTTGAGAAAGCCATGCTCCTTACAGATTCCAATATTGCAAAACTGTCTATGATGAAAACAGTCACCCAATCCCTGGAAGATGAAGGTGTGGATTATGTATTGTATGATCAGGTACGTGTTGAACCAACTGACAAATCTTTGAAAGACGCCATATCTTTCGCCATCAATAATAAGGTTGACTCCTTTGTTGCACTTGGCGGAGGTTCGGTCATTGACACTGCAAAGGCTGCAAACCTCTATTCGACCTATCCTGCAGATGACTTTCTTCTTTATGTCAATGCGCCGATAGGTAAGGGGAAACCGATCCCCGGCCCCATAAAACCGCTGTTCGCCATTCCCACGACGGCTGGTACAGGGAGTGAAACTACAGGTGTTATAATTTTCGATCTTGAAGAGATGCGTGCAAAGACAGGTATCGCATCAAGAATTCTAAAACCAACTCTTGGAATTGTAGACCCCCTTAACACATTGTCCATGCCTCCAATGGTCACTGCATCAACTGCACTTGATATTTTGACGCATGCCGTCGAATCGTACACCGCCATAGAGTATACAAACAGACCAAGACCTGAACGCCCCATTTACCGGCCGGCATACCAGGGAGCTAACCCAATCAGTGATATGTGGGCAATCAAGGCTATGGAGATAATGGCCGAATATTTTTTTACCGCAGTCGAAGAACCCGGCAACGAAAAAGCCCGTGGCATGATGGCCCTTGCAGCTGCTTTTGCAGGAGTTGGATTCGGCAATGCCGGTGTATCTCTACCCCATGGAATGTCATATCCGGTCTCAGGAATGGTTCGTGAGTATATTGCCCCTGACTACATCTCAGAACACCCGATAATACCCCACGGTATCTCAGTTGCACTCAATGCTCCTGCTGTTTTTAGATTCACCGGGCCTTCAAACCCGAAGCGACATATGGAAGCAGCGGAAGCCCTGGGAGCTGACACACGGGGCATTAAAGAATCTGAAGGTGGTGAACTGCTTGCCGATACGATGATCTCCTATTTTAAAAGGTTCAATATTCCAAACGGGCTTAAAGATGTTGGTTACACAGAAGCAGATATTCCAAAGCTTGTTGAGGGTACACTTCCCCAACATCGGGTAACTAAACTTTCACCTCGTCCGGCGGGACCGGATGAACTTGCCGGTCTATTCAGGGATGCCATGCAATACTGGTAGAAGGTGAAAGGTAAAACCCGGAAATCTCATAAGGGTACTTTGGGGAATTCATTCGTAATGGCAATCTAAAATTTTAATTACATAGCAAGAATCAGAGTGTTTATCGGCCAAAAGGTTTCTATACTGTATCCATAA
>DAOVUU010000313.1 GCA_030632405.1 Desulfobulbaceae bacterium
AGGCGATACTGTAACTTTAGTTGCAGCAGATTCTGACAAAGAGTGACCTCTGGACTATTCCTCCAATAACATCTAATCGTTCACTCATTTAATCGTTGCCGATAGATGTTGATTAACCTTTTGGCTACTCGTCTGTAGTCGTGCACCTTTTCGGTATATTTCCTGCTCGCCATACCAATTTTATACCGCATCTCACTGGAGACTATCAACTCTTCCAGAACCTCTTCAATTGTGAGTGGGGTGGCGTTCACAATTGGAAATCCTTCCGGGTAAGTTGGCAGTATATCTTCATGGATATAACAGATGACCGGTTTACCCAGGGCCATGCCCTCACAGGCAAAAACACCATGGGAGCCAAGGGTGAGCTGATCGACAATAATGTCTGCCTGGGCATAGATCTGGATGGCCTTCTGATGTGGCATGTTGTGAACTCTGACATACTCAAAAACAAGACCTTTTTTTTGCAGGGCTTCTACCGCTTTTTCTACATATTTTGTCCCCTTTACCTCTGTATGACTGGGGGCATGAACAACTTTTGGTTTATGATTTTGCGGATCCGGGTAAACCGGTTGATATCTGTCAGTATCGATTCTTTGCCTGACGATATGAATCTTCTTAAAATAGGGTTTTAGAAAAATATCAAGAGAGTTGTCTGACATGATAACTTCATCAGTATAACCTGACCAGAATTGCAATCGCGGAATTTTTTTCCTTGGACTATTTGATCTGTCTGTAATAAAAAATGGATTTCTTTCTTTTTCGATATCGTAAATCCTGATATCACTCCCCCAGAATTCAATAAAAAAAGGTTTTTTCCTGCGTTGAAGATATTTCAAATCAATCCCTTTTGCCAGGTATGGGGATCGGTGATAGTGAAACAGATCGAAGTGTTCAGCCCAACTGAAAAAAATGAACGGATTCTTGGTTTTCAGTATTCTGGAACCAAATTTTATTCTTGGATCAATATCATATGGATAGCCAAACGGATTTGGTTCAGCAACATTACTGGCCTTATGCCCTATTGCTCTCAGTCCCTGCGCTGTCAGATTGACCTGGCCGGCAAATTCCGCCGGAAGTTGAAGTACTTTCATCTTTTCAAACTCATTGCTGCTGGACCCAAATCTTCAAGTAGTATTTCCTGGTGAAAGAGTTTTATCCATCGGCAGTACCTGAATGGCCGGCTGTTATCTGGAAGGGAGTGCCATGCCCTCTGGAGTTTGAGGGGATATCTTTATTGACAAAGGAATTGGTGCCAATCACAACGTAGTCACCGATTGTCACCCCTTTGGCAATAATACTGTTTGGTCCTATATAACAGTTGTTGCCGATTGTCACGTCAGACGTTTCTATCTTATGACCGTGGAGAACGGTTGCAACCGTGTCGTGGGTGTAGATCTGAACTCCGGCAGAGATGTGACAGTTATTACCAATGCGCAGCAGACCACCGGAGCCGTCAAGAATAGTGAACGGCCCTACCCAGACGTTCTCTCCTGCTTCAACTGTATCAAAAACAAGGGAGGAATCGTAAATTGAGCTTTCTTTGCCAAAGCCAAGAAATGCCGCTTTTTCCCAGCGATCATTGATTGAATCACCAAAAGGCAGAACACGTCCGTGTTTCTTTCGTATCCGATTTCTAAGTAATCTTGAAAAATATTTTAAAATTATATCAATCATTGTTAATGATCTTTTTTAATTCTTTTGAAACAGTCTTGATATCTTTTTCCTCCAGCTTGCCATACAGAGGCAGGACCAGACCACAATCGTAGAGTTGTGACGATATTGGATAATCAGCATCCGTACGTTTATACCTTGTGTGATAGTAGCGAAGCCGGTGCAATGCCTGGGCACCGAGATTGGCCTGTACACCTCTGGCTGCGAGGGCATCGATTGTTTTCTGCCGGTGAATATGGCTGTTAAGTTTGATCATGAAGCTCTGCAGCGAATGGCCCTCTTTGAGTATGGGGAGTTCGAGGCCAGTCTCGTCATCTAATAGAGATAGATAGCGGTCAGCCAACTGCTTTCTTTTCTCAATTTCTGCCGGATATCTTTTAAGCTGTCCCAGGGCCAGGGCTGCCTGGAAATCGGTCATTCGATAGTTCAGGCCCGCTTCGAAAAAATCGATTCGGTTGTCTATTATTTGGATGCCGTGATTGCGAAATTGGCGGATCTTTTCGATGAATGAGATGTTTTTGCTGAGAACGGCACCGCCTTCACCTGTGGTGATGGCCTTTCTCGGGTGGAAAGAGAAGCAGGCACAGTCGGAGTAATAGCCGACGTGGTGTCCGTCGGCTACTGTCCCTAAGGCACACGCTGCGTCTTCAATTACATATATATTTTTTTTTCTGGCAATGTCACAAATTGATTGTATAGGAGCCGGAAACCCGAATTCATGAACAACAATGAGTGCTTTGATCTGTCCATTGTATGAGGCCAGGGCATTTTCAACGAGTTCGGGTGTAAGGCAATAGGTGGATGGGTCAACGTCGCAGAACTGTACTTCGGCATCAAGGTTTTCAACAACATTAGCAGTGGCCGGGAAGGTGAAGTCAGGAACGAGGACACGGTCACCTTTAGATATTCCCAGGGCTTTTAGAGCCAGATGCAGGGCGGCTGTGCCGGACGAAACTGCACAGAATCCACCGATGTCATTACTGAAATCGGTGAGTGAATCTTCAAATCGTTTTACCTGAGTTCCCTGCACCAGGTTACCGCTCTGCAAAACTTCTACACAACGTTTTATATCGTCTTTTTGAATGTCAGGAGAGGCCAGTCTGATCACAGATTGAACTCCTTATACCATTCCGCAGTTTTTAGAATACCTTCTTCAAGATCAACTTTGGCCTGAAAACCGAGTAGATCGTATGATTTTTTTGTTTCTGGAATGCGCAGTTCAATATCGGCTGAGAGTGGATCGGCAAATACGATTTTAGAAGAAGAATTGAGTACTCTGCAGATAGTCTGAGCCAGCCCGTAAACAGTTGTGACTGCCCTGGCGTTGCCAATGTTAAAGGACTCACCGATTGCTTCTTTCCTTTCCAGGGCCATCAACAGGCCGGTGATCATATCATCCACATAGCACCAGGCTCGAATTTGAGAGCCATCTCCAAATATAGTGATATCCTGGTTCTTCAGTGCTTTTCTGATAAAAATCTGCAGGGCTCCCTCTCCGGTCTGACCGGGGCCGTAGATGTTGAATGGCCGGATGGTCACTGTGGGCAGCTTGTATTGGGAGTGATATGCATGGGTGAGGTGTTCTCCGGCAAGTTTGCTGACAGCGTACACCCAACGTGCTTCACCTGCCGAACCGGAGATGGCCTGGGTTTCCTCGGTGGCCCGATAGGCCATGGGACCGAAAACTTCCGAGGTGGAAAATTCCAGAACTCGATCCTTTATACCATTTTTATAAGCGGCCTTTAAAACATTGGCAGTACCGGTCATATTGACTTCCATGGTGGTTACCGGGTTTTTGATAACCGTATCAATCCCAGCAATGGCAGCAGCATGAACAACAATATCAGCGCCATTCATGGCTTCTTGAACAGCCGGAAAATCTAGAATATCACCTTTCGTCAATGTGATGTTAGGGTGGCTGGCAATATCCGAGTATTGAATCGTATTCCGTTTGAGATTGTCGTATAGGATTATGTCATTATTGTCGCAAAGTTTTGTGGCTAATGTGGAACCTATGAAACCGGCTCCCCCTGTGATAAAAATTTTTTTGTTTTTAATTGGCATAGCACTTTGGGGTGTTTTTGAACTGAGTTCTGACTCCTTTGCAGGTCGTACGCAAGGTAGCCATAACATATCCGGGGCCTGTGTTTTTTGTCTTCTGCAATTATTCGATGATTACATAGATAAGCTCCAGTGGGCCGTGTACACCCTGGACCCGGACCAGTTCAATATCTGCAGTGGCACTGGGGCCGGAGACAAAATTAACGGAAGATGGGAGAGTCTCCTGCTTTTGCAGAAATTCCATGGCCTGGGTAAGGCGATGTCGGATGGACTCCGCTCTGATTATGATGAGTGAATTTTCGGGTAAAAGGGTGATCGATCGACCATTGCCCAGATGGCTGAACAGAAGGCTGGTCCCTGTTTCGGCAA
>DAOVUU010000188.1 GCA_030632405.1 Desulfobulbaceae bacterium
ATTTTTAAAGATGATGCTGATAGAAGAATGTTTTTGCAAATTCTCTTCCAGTCAATTGATACATACAGCATTACCCTCCATAGCTTTGTTTTGATGAAAAACCATTGGCATTTTCTGGTTGAAACCCCACTGGGAAATTTGTCCGATTTCATGCGCCATTTTAATATCACTTATACTTCTCATTACAATAGGCGTCATAATCGATCAGGGCATTTATATCAGGGGAGATATAAAAGTTTTCTAGTTGAGATGGAATCGTACCTGTCTGCTGTATCACGGTATATTCACTTAAATCCTGTAAGAATTGGTACTATAAAAAGAAAGGAACCGGAATATCAACTACGTTACCTCTGGAATTATCAATGGAGTAGTTTACCTGGTTATATTGGTGGTCTGAAAGAGAGACTCCGTTTTGTCGAGTGTACAGCTGTTCTAGAGGAATATGGGGGAGATAATCACATCGGTAGAATGGGCTACAAAAAACAAATATCAGAGGATCTGGTAGCCGGGCTTACTATAAGAGAAAAAATTGTTGGTCAGAGTGTACTCGGTGATGGGAATTTTGTGTCGTGGGTAAAGGAGACATTTCTCGAAGAGGAAAGGAACCGGGAAATACCAGCTGTTCGAAAGGTGCATAGTTATTTGTCAAAAGATACGGTTCTGTCTTTCCTGGAGAGCGAAGCTGGTATGACGTCGCCATTAACAGAGATCGGATATAATAAGCAGATCGTAATGACAATGCTTTATAAATATGTGGGACTTAATAATAGAGAGATTGGAACTCTTTTGGGAATCGATTATTCGACGGTAAGCCAAGGGCGGAAAAGATTGCGGGAGAGGATTGCAAGAGACAAGAAGGTAAAGCGACGGGTAGATAAAATTGAGCGGGATCTGTCAAGGATAAAGATTTGACCCCCTCTCTAAAGGAGATAGATGAGACAATACAAATTTACAAGAAAAACGATTAACACCGATTTCGGGAAAATTATTTCCTTAAAACGAGATGATAAACTGGACATCGAATTTGTTCAGGAAGCTTTTGGCGTCGAAGCGGAGGAGAGGGGCTGGTTTCGAGTAAACGATCGTATATACATACTGGATCAGGCCATCGATCAGGCTGATGCATTAAAAGAACTGCAAAAACAACCTCCAGCCAGTATTCTCGATATGGATCTTCCGGAATTAGGGATTGAAGAACCGATTCGAGAATTATATCAGATGCAGGATGGAACCATTGCCAGGTGGATTCGTCACCCCAGTGGTCTTCCTGAAAGTTGCAGGGAGCACTGGCGGGATCATCAAATACTCTTTGAATTCGAGAATGCTGAATTGGGCTGTACAGCGTATCATTCAATACATCGAATGGCAGCACTGGAGGGTGCTGATTTCAAACCGAGATATTTCGCACCCGGAGGATTGCGCTGGATCGATTATTCGGATAAAGAAGCTGCCATTTCGGATGCTCTGGATATGAGTTTGGCTGTCGCGATGAAAATTCAGGTGACAGGTACGCCCTGCGCGGGAAGTAAGGTTTCGATATTTGGAGATTATAACAGAAAACCGGAGGTCCTGCGATCAATCGGGGCGGCAATGGAACGTCTAGGCATCAATATATCTGCAGCAGATCTGGGCCTCAGCACAGTAGATATGGAACAATATATTCTACCTGTTGCGCCTACATTTACAGTTCCGCTGGGGGTATACCAGGGAGGTACAGGTGCAGCTCTGATAACTTACAACGGGGTGTTCGAAGGATTAAAGGGGATGGCAGAGTCACTGCCCGGCTCTCCGTCAATTGGAGATATCACAGTTTCAATGCAGGGTCTTGGAGAGGTCGGGTTCGGGCTCGCACGGTTGATGTTGAGTGAGGGAACTCGATTGAAAATTGCTGAGGTCAACCAATCTACAATCAAGAAATTTATAGAGGAATTTCCGGAGGCAATTAAATCGCAGCAGGTGGAGTTTTTAGCAGACCCTGATTCTATTTACGATTGCCATGCTGATATTTTTTGCCCTTGTGCGTTAAGGGATATTCTGGATGAAAGGAATCTGGATCGACTGTTAAATGCCGGTATAAAAATGATCGGTGGGCCGGCTAATAACCTGTTTCCTGACCAGGTGAATGGTCCCTGGGCCTACCACGAGGCCGGCATATTCGTAGTACCCTATGAAGGGATAGGGGCCGGAGGAACTGCAGGGGTGGCTCACTCTATAATGACTGGAATTTACGGTGAATGTCCATTCTCAACAAAAGAGAAAATCGAACGAATAGGGAACTATGTAAAGAAAATCATTCAGCTTGCCAGAACATACAATCTTCCACCGCAGGTTTTGTCAGATAGAATTCTTTTTCGTCGAGTAAATCGAAATACTACCGTTACCCGGGAGTCGGCCTTTGAGGTAATCGAAAAACTGGCTGCTGCGATTGCAAGCGAAGATAAAATAAAGGAAAAGATGGTTGTCGAAGAGAACACAAAAGTTGGCTTTTTTTTCGGAGATGGCAGGTTTACAAACGGTGGTTGGAATAAGGTCTGATTGTCAGCCAATAACACGCATCAAAATAATACCGCCTGCAACCAGTGCCGCTGCCCGTATTCGAGCCCGGCCGAAAGGTTCGCGGAGGAACATGGAACCGATGATAGCGGCAAAGATGACACTGGTCTCGCGTAACGAAGAAACCACAGCCATTGCACCCAGGCTCATTGCGAAGATTACAAGACCGTAAGCAGCAGAGGAGATAACACCGCCGGTAATGATCATTACCGGACGTTCGCGCATGTACTGGATCCAGGCCCGCCGTCGTGTAAGCAGGAGGACAAACCCTATCGGTATAACTTCAAAGATGAACAGCCACAGAATATAGCTGATTGAATTTCCGGCGACACGCACACCGATACCGTCTACAACAGTGTAGCAGGCTATTAAAAAAGATGTTGTCAACCCCCAGAACAGCGCTTTGCGAGGCATCGTACCGAGAGTGTTTTTTCTAAACGCCAGGCTAATTACACCTCCACTGATTATGACGATGCCAGCCAGGGTTCCCGGCGACAGATATTCATCGGCAAAAATCACAGCACCGAAAGCGACCAGTACAGGTGCGAGGCCACGGAACAGCGGGTATACCTGCGATAGGTCACCAACCCTGTAGGCTCGTGCCAGCGAGAAGTAATAAAGGTTATGAATAATCACCGAGAGGAAGATTAAGGACCATGATTCGCTTGCCGGAATCGGCACCAGTGTCGCCAGGCCAATACAGATGACACTGCCGACCAGCTGATAAGCACCTATGCTGAACTCGGGGTGACCGCCGGATTTGGCCATTGCGTTCCACACGGCATGCAGCAAGGCAGCGGTAAGTACCAGGCCGACAAGGAGTGATGTCATTTGAGAACCTTTTATAAATAATTTTCTATTGCCGCCAATTATGGTTTATAAATTATTTCACTCTAATGTGATACTCATTTTAAAGGAAATTTATGAAATTTTACACCGCAGACATTTGTGATCAACATAGCGGTCATATTCAAGTGGTACAACCCATACTGCATTCTTATGGTGGGGTAACCGCTTTTCACGGCTCGATTCATACCATAAAACTTTTCGAAGACAATGCTGATTTAGTTGCATTACTTCGTGATGTACCGGGAGAAGGTAAAGTTTGTGTAGTTGATGTACAAGGTGATTATTGTGCTGTTGTGGGGGAGACACTGATCGGTTTTGCCTATAAAAATGGCTGGGCAGGTATTGTTATTAACGGATATATCCGAGATACCCATAAAACTACTCAAATTCCTGTAGGCCTTGTTGCGCTGGGAAAATATCCACTTAGAAGCACAAGGAAAAAAAAAGGCAAGCAAAATATAGAAATCAAGTTTGCTGGAGTTACATTTAAACCAGGTAGTTATTTATATGCAGATAATGATGGAATAGTAGTGTCAAGTGAGGAAATTAATTCTCAATAAGGTTTATGCCAGATCTTTATACTCTTTGTATACTGTTCAAATGAGTTTAAATATGCCTTGGTTTGCTCCGGAAATCTCATACTGTATTCAGCGATCAGGGCATGGATAAAGGTGATTGGAGCGGCAAAAGAATCCACAATGGTTGTCATGTTGATGGGAATTAAAAATGCCAGATTCGATAGGTGTATTACCGGTGAATTGTTTCCATTGGTAATAGAAACGATTTTACAACCCTTTTCTTTACAGAGGCGGCCAAACCCTATAGTTGATTCAGGATACCTTGGATAGGCAATCAGGAAGACCAGGGAGTCCCGGGTTAAATTTTGTATTAAATAAGGTGAATCCGCACCAACATGGTTGACCACGTTCACTGAATTTAAAACTTTGTTTGCCGCATAACCAAAGTACCCGGCAAGAGAGGCGGATCCCATATTGCCGATAATGGTCACGTTTTTTGCGGCAGACATCCAGTTGATGCAGGTATCCACATCATCCCGTTTCACGGAATTGGACATCTGTGCTATACTGTCTATCTCAGTATTTATAATCCGCTCAAACGTCGAGTCTTTATGGATATCCTGTCCTTTGGAAGATTCGCGACCGATGCCAAAACGCATCAGGGTAGACAGTTCAAACTGAATACTTTTTTGTACCTCATGCCCTAGTTCTATATATCCTTTGTAACCAAGTTCATTGCAAAATCTGACAATAGTGGCGACGGACACACCGGAAGCATCAGCGAGTTGTGCAATTGAAAGATAGCCGATTTTCTCAGGAAACTTGATCATGTACTCAGCCAGAAATCTCTGTCGCCGGGTGAAGTCATTCATCTTTGCATGAATGCGTTTGATCACCTCCTGCCCGATAACACCGTGCTCAGAAACCTGGGCATCGCCCAATTTTTTGTTCAATACTTTTTTCATTTGAGTTTCGTCTTCCGGTCAAGGTAGCCTTGAGTGAAACTATCTACGTTATTTTATCAGCATAAGTAGTCGGTCAGGACGCTTACTTCCTGGAGAGATTCAAGGTCCAGCATAATTCGGCATAAAGCGGCTGCTTTCTCAGCCGGGATAGAGTCCTGGGTTAAGGTGTTGAATTTAGTTTCAAGTTCAATTCCGCTCAGGGGATTCTCATTATTGCCTTTGGCAAATAAGACGGTTTTTTCAAGTTTCCGGTTGCCGGTTAAATGTACAATCAGCCTGGCGGGTTCTTTGGGATGTGCATCCCCTCTGTTTTCACCGCTGCTAAAATCATCCCGTATGTGTCGTTGTATTCGTCCCATAAGTGCCCTGAATCCGGGGTCAGATATCTTTTGTGGAGTAAAAGTTGAGTGATCCAGATTCTTGTCGCATAATGCCAGGGCTATACATGCTTCCAGGCTGAAGCGGGCATGTTCAATATTTTCAGGATCTGTGTAGATCAGGCAGGTATCAACCAAAGGGGGTATTTCACAGACTATGGACACCACATCATCTGCATCAAAATTATACTCATATACCAGGGATAAAATGGCATCCACAGCTGCGTGGGTGGCAGAACAGGATGGGTAGCGTTTGAAGGCTGGCCCGGGATTCTCGAGCTCAAAGGGATTTCCCAGATGATTGAAGGCATCCACAGGACTCTGATCACTTATAAGAGACAGAAAAAGACTGCCGCTATCCAGGTGATCGGAGGTTGTCGTCAAGCCTATTTTTGCCAGCTTGGAAAAAATAACACCATCCATTGCGGTTTTTCCAACTCCAAGAGGTTTGGCCATGGTGCCAAAATTACTCCTGAGACCACTGGAAAATGAAA
>DAOVUU010000003.1 GCA_030632405.1 Desulfobulbaceae bacterium
TGAAATTTCCGGTGTATGTTCTGGTAACAAAATGTGACCTCGTCCAGGGAATGACAAGTTTTTGTGAATCTTTACCTGAAAACTGTCTTGACCAGGCTATGGGTTTTTTGAACCGTGATTTATCAAAAAATGTGAGCAGCCTGGCAGATAAATATTCCAGATCCATACGGAAAAAACTGAAGGAACTGCGGCTTTTGTTGTTTGCATCGAGGACAGGCGGTGGCACTCAAACCCCGGTCCAGAGTCCGGATCTTTTGTTGTTTCCGGATGAATTTGCTCATCTCGATCATAATCTTAAAGTTTTTATGGAGGCGGCTTTCAAGGAGAGCCCTTATCAGGAGACACCTCTTCTGCGCGGGGTTTATTTTAGCAGCGGTAGACAGGAGGGCACTCCTTATTCTCATTTTCTTAATAAGCTCGGGTTGATAAAACAGCAGGACATGCTTCCAGGAACTAATCGCGGTTTTTTTCTGCATGATCTCTTTGCCGAAATAATGACCGGTGACCGGAACCTCTATGCACCGACTAGAAATGCTCTGGCCTGGAGCAGGTTGACGAGAAATATAGGTCTGACTGCATGGGTGGCAATTATTTTGTCAGTTTGCGGGCTGTTGAGTTTTTCCTTTGTAAAAAACCTGACCACCCTGCGGACAGTCTCTGCGGCATTCAGTCAGCCGATAGCACTGAACGGAGAAATTCTTACCGATACCGCCATTATGGAGCGTTTTCAAAATGGGGTCAGCAGTATTGAACAGACCAACAACAGCTGGTGGTTTCCTCGACTTGGTCTCTATGAGAGCCTGGAGGTAGAGGCCTCAATTAAAGAAAAATACTGCGTGCAGTATAAAAATGATTTCGCACAGGACTTTGACAGACAGCTGGAGATGGGGCTTGTGGAGTTGTCCTCAGACAGTTCAGAAGAGATCATGGGGCAGTATGTTATTCATCTTACCCATCGAATCAATCTGCTGAAATCCAGGCTCGAAGGTCAGAAAATGGCCAGTCTGGAACAGATGGCACAGCCATCATTTCAGCCGTTTATATCTGCAGCCAACTCCGCGCTGGTCAATCAAGTCAGTGACAGAATTGGCACACAGTATCTGCACTATCTGTTATGGCAGGCTGATGAAATGGTGCTTCAAAATGAGAGAAAACTGCTGCAGAAACAGCTTTATCATATTCTCAGCCTGCCGGACTCAAATCTGACCTGGCTTGTTGCCTGGATTAACAGGGATGATAGATTTGAATATCTTGGTCTCGCTCATTTTTGGGGAACGACCCTTGACCGTCAGGATATTGTCAGTGTACCGCCTGCTTTTACCGGTGACGGGAAAGAGGCGATTGAAACCTTACTGGGACAGATTGAGAACGCTCTGCCCGATCCCCTGGCCATTACCGCAAATAAGGTCAGGTTTAACAAATACTATTCCAGGGCTTATACGCAGATCTGGTATGATTTTGCCAGAAAATTTCCCCAGGCGGAATACCATCTCCGGGACAGAGAAGCCTGGCAACAGGCCGCTTCAGTAATGGCAGATGAAAAAGGGCCTTACTTTGCCTTGATAAAGCGTATGAATAAAGAACTGGGTGAACTCGAGGACGGCCGGGATGAGGATTGGATCCGCCTGCTTGAGTTGCTCGAAAAGATCTGGAACGAGGCAGCAAACGAGAAGGCGATCCGGGAAAAGAAGTCGATGCTGGCCAAGGTTACAAAGAAGGGAAAAGCTACCATAAGTAAGATAGAAAAAGGACTTGGTGCAACCGGTGCCGGCCGGATTCTTGAATCCCAGATGATAGGAGGTGTCTACTTTAATGAGTACCGCAATTCTCTGTCAGAACTGGTTCTTGCGACTTCCTCAAGAAAAGTCTCATTTCAGATGGCGTCGGCTGTTTTTAAAGAGGACCCTGCTGTATCGGATGCACAGATGTATGTCGCTCAGCGGAATCTTATCAAGTTACGCAATGAACTGTCGGAAGCCGGAGCTGGAAAAGAGACGCAGGTCGTGTGGAAACTGGTTGCCGGACCTCTTTCGTTTTTGCGGGACTATGCCTATCTCGAAGCAGCCTGCAATCTGAATTCGTTGTGGGAGGAGAATGTTCTTGTAGAAGTACAGGAGATTAAAGATAAAACAGAGTTGAATAATCAGTTTTTTGAAGAAAACGGGTTCGCTCTTCAGTTTGTCAAGGGGGTTGCAGCACCTTTTCTGGGCAGAAATCTGGAGCGGGGATTTTACCCCCGTGAAGCGTTGGGACGAATGCTTCCTTTTAGAAAAGAGTTTTTACAATTCTTGACCGATGGGGTTCGTTTTGCAAAATATAAACCTGACTTGAGGTTGAGCGATGAAATTCCACTGGCCATGAAAAGAGAGAGTGATATCCCGCCGGAGCCCAAACTCAAAGGGAAGTATAGTGCTCTTCTCATGGCGAACCCGACAAGTGTAAACAAGGGGGCAAAAATGATCCCCCATGCAGTAAGTCTTGAATTGACATGTGGGGCTGAGATAACAAGACTTGTCAATCTGCAATATCCGGTTCGGCAGAAATTTATATGGAAGCCAGGAGACTGTCAGTCGCTTTCTCTGAAGATCGAAATTGGCAGTTTGTTGCTTGAGAAAAAATATGAAGGTCAGTATTTCTTTGCCCGCTTTGTCAAAGATTATCAGTCCGGCGCGGTAACCTATACACCGAACGATTTTCCCGACAAGCAAAAACTACTCAAACGGTTAAATGTGCGTACACTCACTGTAAAATTTAAAGTTTCTAAAGGTGCAGGCCCACTGATTGCGTTGATGGATCAGTTGGAGGCGAGAAATAAAGCACTTGCTGAAAAGGGTCTATTGGCAGGAAACGACGGTGAGCAGAATGTAGCAGAGATTTTAATGTCTCTTGAAAATAAACGAAAAGCTGAAGAACTTGAAAATGCAGCACTAAAAAAGGCATGGAAAGCTAGACAGATGGCACGTGCCGTCGAGATTAAAAGAAAATGGGAGGAGCAGCTTCCAGATGTTCCCCGTGATATAACAGTTTGCTGGGATTGAAATACCTGGCGGGTACCTTGGAAAAATTCGATACCGGGGTCTGTATAGTAATGTTGAGGAGAGAAACATAACAATGGCGAACAATTATCTGGAATTAGAACCGGTCAGCGATACTCAACCCGCCGGAGCAGATGTTCGCTACGAACCTGAGTTCGAGCAGCTGCAGGCTGAAATTGATAAACTTTCTCTGCCGTCTGCCAAAACGGCAGTGGACTGGCCAAAAGTAAGGTCCCTCTCATCAGTTATCCTTCGGACCAAAAGTAAAGATCTGCTCGTGGCCAGTTATTTGACGATTGCAGAGATACGTGTGAATAATCTGGAGGGACTGGCCACCGGTCTTAACATTTTTGCTGGTCTGCTTGAAACCTATTGGGATTCACTTTATCCTTCCAAAAAGAGAATGAGGGGGCGTATTGCAGCGATTACCTGGCTGCTTGAAAAATGTGAATCTGCCTTTGAGGATATAGAAGTAGATCCCGTGGATCCTGAGTTTGTTACAGGTTTGCAGGAAGAAGTACACAGGATTGACTCGCTTCTTCAGGAGTACCTCGAAGATGTGCCACTACTCCGGCCGCTGGAGCGGATTTTTGAAGAGCTTCCCATTGCAGAAAGTGTTGTTTCCCAAAATCTTTCTCATGAGACTGAGGAAAACAGGGAAGAACCGGTACCAACTGAAGAGACTGGTGGCATAAAAACAGATCAGCCGAAGGGAGAGAGTGTTCGAGTTAACCCCGCCCCTCTCATTTCTTCAAATGATATTATGTCGGCTGCTGAAATGGAAAAAATAGTAAGAACTTCTTTTCAGACGGTCAGACAGGCTGCGAATTTTTATTTTGATAAAGATCTGTCTAATCCACGGGGATATCACTGTAGAAGAATTGCAGGGTGGACAATGATTCAAGACCTGCCTCCGGCGACCAACGGTCAGACCCAGGTACCTCCACCACGTGAGTTTGAGGAGATTAGAAAAAACTTGCAGGAGCTGCGTTCGCTGGAAAACTGGCAGGAATTGTTGAAAGAAACGGAACCCAGGCTGAACGGAGCGTTGTTGTGGCTTGATCTGAATCGATTAAGCGCCGAATGCCTTATGGGGTTGGGAACCGGGTATCAGGATGCCCATGATGCAGTATGCCAGGAGACGGCTTTTCTACTCACCCGGTTGCCTGGCCTTGAAAAACTCATGTTTGCAGACGGATCACCCTTGGCTGACGCTGAAACAAAACAATGGCTTGAGACGATCAAACCCGGTCCCGAAGTAGGTCTGCATGCGCCTGCCTCTCAGGGAGGCCAGTCGAGTGAACATATGGATGGTGTCATAGAGCAGGCACAGAGCCTGGCTGCTGCTAAAAAGGTGCCCGAGGCTATAAGTTTATTACGAGATGAATTGCAGCGAAGTCCAAGTGGACATGATCGTTTACTCTGGCGGTCGAGCTTGTCTCAGCTGTTGATAAATTATAGACAGACAAAGCTTGCACTGCCACATCTGGATGAGATCGTGCGGGAAATTGAATCCTATAAAATTGAACAATGGGATCCAGCCCTTGCAATGTATGCTTTTAGAATCGTCTGGATGGGCTATAAAAACAATAAATCGTCCAGGGACCGAGCCGAGGACATTCTTGCGCGGATAGCAAAACTAGATCCTGTTGAGGCGATGAAGCTTGATAAATAGAAGTTTTAAAAACAAACCCCGATGAGCGGGGCTGGATTCTTGAATTCTATTTTTTGCATAAAGAGAGTAATTTAAAATAAAGGAGGAAGACATGGCGAAAGAAGCATCAGTTGCACCTAAGGAACGGGTTAATATAGTCTATCGTCCGGCGACGGGTGACGCCCAGGAAGAAATAGAACTTCCTCTGAAGTTACTGGTAATTGGTGATTTCACCGGTAAAACCGATGACAGGATGCTTGAAGACAGAGAACCAATCAATGTAGATAAAGATAATTTTGATGAGGTGTTAAAAGGACAGGAACTCGATTTATCACTCACTGTCCCAAACAAATTATCAGAAGATCCAGAGGATGAAATGGGTGTTAATCTGAGCTTTGGATCGCTTAAAGATTTTGGTCCGGAAGCTGTGGCTGAACAGACGCCGGAGCTCAAAAAACTGCTCGAATTGCGAAAAGCCCTGGGCTCGCTTAAGGGACCACTCAGTAATGTGCCGGAATTCAGGAAGAAAATCCAAGCGCTTGTTAAAGATGAAGAGACTCGTGGAAAGCTGCTTAAAGAGCTTGGTGTAGACGAAAATAAAGGCTAGAGGAGAGGTGAGTTTATGGCGGACGAACAAAAAAAGACACTTGATGGAGCAGTTGAAACGGTTGAAGAGTTTTCAATACTTGACGAGGTGGTTAATGCCACAAAACTTCAACCGGCTGATGAGGCTTATGACCTGACTAAGCGAGGGGTTGAAGCACTGATTGCCCAGCTTATCGAGCCGGGTCGCCCGATGCCCAAAATCTCAAAAGCCGTTGTCGATGAGATGATTGGTGAGATAGACAAAAAGCTGAGTCTGCAGCTTGATGCGATCCTGCATCACCCGGAAGTACAGAAGCTTGAATCGGCTTGGCGATCGGTTAAGTACCTTGTCGATAACACTGATTTTCGTGAGAATATCAAGCTGGAGATCCTCAATGTGAGCAAAGACGACCTACTGGAAGATTTTGAAGACGCGCCAGAGATTGTAAAGTCCGGGTTGTATAAAACTGCTTATACTGCAGAGTATGGCCAGTTTGGCGGGCAGCCGTATGGCGCGATAGTCGGTAACTATGCATTCGGACCCGGACCACAGGATATTAAGCTGCTGCAGAATCTTGCAAGTGTTGGTGCAATGTCCCATGCACCTTTTTTTGCAGCGGCGGGGGAGGAGATGTTCGGTGTTGAGGATTTCAGTGAATTGCCGAACCTGAAAGATCTTAAATCGATATTCGAGGGTCCCCAGTATACCAAGTGGCAATCTTTCAGAGAGAGTGAAGATGCCCGGTATGTGGGGCTCACTACTCCACGGTTTCTGCTCCGACTTCCTTATGGACCAGATACTCAACCCGTAAAGGCATTTAACTACGAAGAGAATGTACGTGCCGATCACAACGATTATTTGTGGGGTAATGCCGCCTTTCCCTTTGCCGCACGGTTGACGGACAGTTTCGCCAAATATCGGTGGTGTGCCAACATCATCGGCCCAAAAGGCGGGGGGACTGTCGAGGACCTGCCATTGCACCAGTATGAGGCAATGGGAGCAATTCAGACAAAGATTCCGACGGAAGTGCTGGTTTCTGAACGAAGGGAATTTGAGCTTGCCGAGGAAGGTTTTATAGCGCTTACCATGAGAAAGGGAAGTGATAATGCGGCGTTCTTTTCTGCAAACTCAGTCCAGAAGCCTAAGTTTTTCGGCATCAGTAAGGAGGGCAAGGAAGCCGAGTTGAACTATAAACTCGGATTACAACTGCCGTATATGATGGTTGCCAACCGGCTGGCTCACTACCTCAAAGTGATTCAAAGGGAAAATATTGGCACCTGGAAGGAACGGGGGGATCTGGAGAGAGAGCTCAACATCTGGATTACTCAGTATGTTGTCAATATGGACAATCCGGCCCCTGAAGTGAGAAGCCGCCGACCGCTTCGGGCTGCGGAGGTAACGGTTGAAGATGTGGAAGGAGAGCCTGGCTGGTATAAGGTAGGGTTGAAAGTGAGACCGCATTTTAAATATATGGGGGCATTCTTTACCCTGTCACTGGTAGGCAAACTGGACAAAGATTAAAAGGGCAATATCGATGCGGTAACTGCATGGCGCTGGGAGGGTTTCGGACATCCCGAGAATGCGGTAAACAACACGTTTTTCTACTAAAGGAGGAAAGGATATGGGAATGTCAATTCATTTATTTCTAAAGGCAGATGGCACAGATATTGAGGGAGATTCTACTATCACGTCAATGGACAGAGAGAATACCATTGAATGCATCTCTTTCGAAGATTCGGTCAGTACACCCAGGGAAGCTTCAACGGGAATGGCTACCGGGCATAGGATTTATGGACCCATTTCGATTAGCAAACGTATAGACAAAAGCACCCCTTTGCTGGCAAAAGCTCTGTGTAATAATGAGGTGATAGAAGGAATATTCAAGTTTTACAGACCTAACCCAGCGGGTGACGGGACGGCAGAACAATATTTTACCATTGAAATAAAGGAAGGCCGAATCGCTTCAATTAGCAGGAAGAGCCCGGCTAGTGTTGACCCGGCAGAAGCAACTCCGCCTGAGACTGAAGAGATAAGTTTTGTGTTCGGTTATATACGCTGGACCTATGAGCCGGACGGTATAGAACATATTGACCATTGGAGAGAGCGAGAATAACGGTCTATTGACCGATCGGTGTCGGGATAATCTTCAATGCAGGAAGAGAGATTACTAAGAAGAATAACTGCCTGGGAAAAGGATCCTCGTCGCAGAACGAGGGAGGATCCTAAGCGTACCATAGATTCGGTCAGAGAGCATCTGCAGAAAATTCTTAATACCAGGCAGGGGAGCGTGATGATCGGAGAAGAATATGGGTTACCTGATTTCGCCGAGTTACTTCGGGATTATCCTGACTCTCTGAGAGATTTTGAAAGATCAATTCGTTTGACGATACAGAAGTATGAACCACGCCTGAAGATGGTGCGGGTCAAGTTAATACCAAATGAGGAGGATATACTCACCCTGCGTTTTCAGGTTTCCGCCAGACTGGCGGCCCGGGAACAGAGAGTACCTGTCCTTCTTGAGAGTACGGTGGATCAGGATGGGAAGGTGAATATTATTTAAACTGAGTTCAGGGATGTTGAGAAGTTCCGATCTATTCGGGTTAGGATCAGGGATATGTTTAATCGCTATTTTCAACAGGAATTATCTTATCTGAAAGAGCTGGGGAGGGACTTCGCCGGAGCACACCCGGCGATTGCCCCCATGTTAAGCGGACCATCCTCGGACCCTGATGTGGAACGTCTGCTGGAGGGGGTTGCATTCTTAACTGCCCAGATACGAGAAAAACTCGATGACGAGTTCCCTGAGATTATTCACGAGCTTATACAGCTCATTTGGCCGCATTACCTGCGACCTGTTCCCTCCTGTTCGATTATTGTCTTTACCCCGAAACCGGCTCTGAAACAGCCATTAACTGTCAAGGCCGGCGTCCAGGTGGCTTCAACGCCAGTTGAAGGTACAGTCTGCCTGTTTAAGACCTGTTATGAGACGGATATTCACCCACTCCAGTTAACCGCTGCCGATTATATTGAGCCTTCCGGAAAACCAGCAGCTATTAGAATGAAGTTTGAGTTGAAGGGGGTAACCCTGGCAAACTGGCAGCCCCAAAAACTGCGGTTTCATCTCGGTGGAAATTTGGGGGAGGCAACAGCTCATTATCTCCTTTTTCGAAAATATATTAAAAGAGTTGTTGTTAAAACCGGGGAAGATGAAACAGTTCTGGTACTGGGCGCTGACAGCATCAGGCCCGTCGGATTTTCAGCATCGCAGGGAGCAATACCATATCCATCCCATTCCTTTTCCGCCTACCGGATATTACAGGAATATTTTATATTTCCGCAAAAATTTCTCTTCTTTGATCTGGAGGGACTTGAGAAATGGTTCTATTCCGGCACTGATAACCGGTTTGAAATTATTTTCGAGCTATCCTCAAGCCCTGCAATACGACCACGGATAAGAAAGGAAAGTTTCCACCTTTTTGCAACACCTGTAATCAATCTGTTTCCCTTTGAGTCGGATCCGATCCGCGTGGATCATCGCCAGAGTGAGTATCTGATACGGCCGTCATCACACCACACCGATCATTATCAGGTTTATAGTATTGATGACGTGATCGGTCACGTTCAAGGAACAGCTCAGCAGCGAACGTACAGCCATTTTAACTGTTTTGCACCGGATGACAGACAGACGCCTGTTTATCAGATATCATTGAAAAAATCGCCGGTGCGCCCGGGAGCGGACAGTTATCTGCAAATATCATATCCACAGGGAGGCGGGCTGCCAGTCACTGAAACACTGTCTCTTAAGCTGGAGTGTACCAACGGAGATCTACCTGAAAACCTGCGGACCGGTGATATCTCGCAGGCAACAAGCAGTTCGCCGGAATTTGCTGATTTCACCAATATTATGCAGCCAACTCTTGGTGTTTATCCGCCTCTAGGCAATAATCTTCTCTGGCGGCTGCTGGCTCATTTGAACCTTAACCATGTTTCTCTTGCTAACGCCGAAAACCTGAAAGCTTTGCTGGGTATTTATCTGTTCTCTGATACCCGTGACCGGAGTGGCCTGCTGGCAAACCGGAAACGAATTCAAGGTATTGAGGAAATCGTTGCCAAACCGTCAAACCGGCTGGTTTCCTCTCTTATTCTAAGAGGTCAGGATATTGAAGTGAGAGCGCGGAGTGATCATTTTGCCGGTGATGGTGATTTTTATCTCTTCGGTTCTGTTCTCGACGAGTTTTTCGCATTATATTCTTCTATTAACGCCTACACCCGTTTTAGTTTGACCGATGCCTTTAAGGGAGAGTCATATCAATGGACAGCCAGGACAGGCGAACACCCGCTTATTTAAAACAAAACCTGCTGAAGAACGGGTTTGACTATTCATTCTTCCAGGTGCTGAGACTCTTGAGTCGTATTGATGAACAGGCCAGTTCTGATCTCACGGTTTCAGAATTGGCCCGCAGCGTGAGGGTTCGACCGAACCTGTCTCTGGCGTTTCCGGCAGCGGATGTTGAAGAGGTAAAAGAGATAGTCGGGGCCCATTCATCAAAATACCAGGTTACCGCTAATTTCTTGGGCCTCTACGGGGTATCATCTCCATTGCCCACGTTTTATACTGAGGATTTAATAGATGAGGCAAGCGAAGATGAATCGGCTGCCCGGGAATTTGTTGACACACTCAATCACAGGATTTATCTGCTGTTTTTTGAAAGTTTGCAGAAGTATAGACCATTTTTTCATATTAACGAAAAGGATAGAGCGCTCTATAAAGAACGTCTTTTTTGTCTTGAGGGTCTGGGCGAGAAGGTCCACCTGGCAAACATCCCGAAAGCAGACCAACTGCTCCGCTACATAGGACTTTTTTCTCAGAAACCCCGTTCAACAGAGGGGCTGAAAATTCTTCTTGGTGATGCTCTGGGGTATGATATCGGTATCACCTCATGTGTGTTGAGGAAGGCCCTGATTCCTGAGGACCAGCTGTTGCGTCTTGGGCTTTCCGGTGGAGTACTCGGTGAAGATTGTGTACTTGGCCGTGAGCTAGACGACAGAATGGGTAAATTCCGTATAGAGATCGGTCCGTTAAACTCAGATGAATACCGGGAGTTTTTTCCCGGAAGCGAAGCATATAACAGACTTGTTTTACTTACAGAATTATATTTGCAGGATCCTCTTGAGTATGAAATCGAAGTATTTATGCATAAACAGCAGGCACAGACTGTCTGTCTGGGAAGCGAGCGCTGGTCGAAACTGGGGATGGATACATGGCTCTATGCAGGAAATGAAATTGGTGTGACAAAAAACACCTTCTACCCGTCGGATCAAGGGGCAGCCGGCATGGTACAGTAATAAAAGCTCGAACAACGCAGGTGACGATCATTTAAAAATAAGGAGACCGCCATGATATCTGTCGATATCAAATCACTGTTGGCTCGTTTGAATCCCTTCTGTACTCGCAGTCTGGAGGCTGCTGCCGGGCTTTGTATGTCCAGGACGCACTATGAGGTAACCGTTGAGCATATGGTGGCTAAACTTCTTCAAGAGCCCCAGGCCGATATTCCCCTGGTTCTTAAACATTTTGAAATAGATACCGGGAGGTTATCGCAATCACTCGACCGAACTCTGGAGGAATTTCGAACAGGTAACGCGGCTAAACCTGTTTTTTCACCCCTGCTGATGGAATGGCTGCAGGAATCATGGCTTATCGGCTCTGTGGACTTGACAGAAAAGACAATACGTTCCGGTATCATGCTTATGACGCTCCTGAAAAATCCGGGACGTTTTGCAGCGGGCGGGTATCTCGATTATTTTAACACAATCAGTAGAGAGGGGTTGCAGGCTGATTTCTGGCAGATAATCAAGGAATCTGTCGAAAAAACAGCTCCTGGAGAAGAGGCGGCAGTGGGTGATGAGCCACTATCTGACGGAACAGCTCTTGGCAGGTACTGCGACGATTTTACCGCAAAGGCACGGGATGGGGACATAGATCCGGTATTTGGCCGAGATCAGGAGATCAGGCAGATGATCGATATCCTGGCCAGGCGCCGTAAGAATAATCCAATTGCGGTGGGCGAACCGGGGGTCGGGAAAACAGCGGTGGTTGAAGGACTGGCTTTGAGGATTGTTGAAGGTGATGTCCCGGAATTGCTCCAGGATGTCACCCTGCTTGGCCTCGATATGGGCCGATTGCAGGCAGGCGCGGGTGTCAAGGGAGAGTTCGAAAATCGCCTAAAATCAGTCATTAATGAGATAAAATCGTCTCCCAAACCGATCATTCTGTTTATCGATGAAGCGCATACGCTTATCGGCGCTGGTGGCTCTGCCGGTGGCAGTGATGCTGCAAATCTGCTGAAACCGGCACTGGCGCGTGGTGAATTACGCACAGTTGCCGCAACCACCTGGTCCGAATACAAAAAGTATTTTGAAAAAGATGCCGCATTGGCCCGGCGCTTTCAACTTGTCCAGCTTGATGAGCCCTCCCGGGAAACCTCCACCCTTATATTGCGGGGACTCAAGGTAAAATATGAAGAGGCACACGGGGTTATTGTTCGTGATGATGCTATCGTCGCTGCTGCTGAATTATCCAGCCGATATATATCGGGAAGACAACTTCCTGACAAGGCGGTTGATCTGCTCGATACAAGTGCCGCCAGAGTGAAAATCCTGCTTACTGCAAAGCCGGACGTCATTGAGGATCGGGAGCGGTCTATGCAGGCCCTGAACAGGGAAAGCGATGCTTTGGAGCGGGACCGCACACATGGTATTGAGGTTGATGAGGAGAGACTGACCGAGATTGCCGAGGAGTTGCAGGATCTGGAAAGCCAGGTTGAGGAACTGACCAGTCGTTGGCGGGAAGAGCAGGGGTTGGCAACACGCATTGTTCAGCTTCGAAAGGAGGTTTATGGCGATCATGAAGAAGATACCAATGGTAGCGGGACTGCGAACCTTGATGAAGTTAAAAACGAGCTTGAATCTATTTCAGAAGAACTTGAACAACTGCAGGCCGATGCACCCCTGGTACGTATTGAAGTGGATCCAGATGTTGTTGCAAAAGTAGTATCGGACTGGACAGGGATTCCTCTGGGAAGAGTGATGCGCGATCAGGCCGCGGGCGTGCTTGATCTTGAAGAACAGCTTGGTAAACGTATCAAAGGTCAGGGTATGGGGCTTCTTGCGATTACCGAAGTAATAAAGTCGGCCAAAGCAGGTCTTAAAGATCCCGATCAGCCCATGGGCATTTTTCTCCTTGTTGGTCCAAGCGGGGTTGGCAAGACTGAAACAGCGTTGTCTCTCGCCGATGTATTGTTTGGGGGCGAACAGTTTGTCACTTCGATCAATATGAGTGAATTCCAGGAGCAGCATACCGTAAGCCGTTTGATAGGATCTCCCCCCGGTTATGTCGGTTTTGGAGAAGGTGGTGTTCTGACCGAAGCAGTCCGGCAGCGCCCCTATTCTGTCGTTCTCCTTGATGAGGTGGAAAAAGCCAACCTTGAGGTGATGAATTTATTTTATCAGGTCTTCGATAAGGGTGTCTTATCGGACGGAGAAGGCAGGATAATAGATTTTAAGAACACAGTGATTTTCCTCACCAGTAATCTTGCCACGGATGTAATCACTGAGATGACTACAGGGGAAGAGGAGTTGCCCTATGAAGCACTTGTGGCGGCGATAAGACCAATTCTAAGTAATCACTTCAAACCCGCCCTGGTTGCCCGGATGACCGTCGTCCCATATGTGGCTTTGCAGGGAGATGTGCTCAGAGATATTGTTGTCCTGAAACTGGATAAACTTGCCCGTCGAATGCTTGAAACCCATAAACTCCGTTTTTGCTACAGCGAAGGTGTTGTAGATCAGATTGCAGCGCGCTGTACTGAAGTTGAGACCGGAGCCCGCAATATCGATCATATTATGAACGGCACCATTTTGCCTCAGATTTCAAGGGAAATTCTCAGCCGCATGTCGGAAATGGCCATCCCACCGGAATTGCATCTCTCCATTGGTGAGGACGGCGGCTTCAGTATCGCATTTACAGGAGAATAGATATGCCACGCGAAGAAGGCTTTAATTTTTCTTTTGTCTCTAAAGCGTTACCTGAGGATACTTTTACCGTTGCCGAGTTGAAAGGTACTGAGGGGCTTTCGATGCTCTATGAGTTTGAGATTATGCTCTATGCCGATGACCCGGAGATCGATTTGAAGGCGGTACTGCAAAATCCAGCTACCCTGACCATCATTCCCGAAGGAGAGGAAGAACGTAAATTTCATGGTATTCCGGCCATTTTTGAGCAACTCCACGAGCACGATGAATATATTTATTACCGGTTGAAACTGGTGCCGCGGCTCTGGCTTGCCGACCAATACCACGAAAATATGCTTTTTCTGGATAAAAAAGTTCCTGAAATCATCGAAGAGATTCTAAAACAGGTGGGGCTGACCTCCCAGGATTACGAGTTGAAACTGATCGGAAGTTATCAGCCGTGGGAATATATCTGTCAGTATAACGAAACGGATTTTGATTTTATTTCCAGGTGGATGGAGCGTGAGGGAATCTATTACTATTTTAATCAGAGTGGGGATGCTGAAAAGCTGATTATTACTGACTCCTCTACTGCCCACCAGCCAATTGAGGGTGGGGCAGTTTCATACTCCCCTCCAGGCCAGGCAACAGGTTCTATTTTTGAACAGGTACAGGCATTCACCTGCAGGCAGCAGATCCTTCCGCAGAAAGTTGTTCTGAAAGACTATAACTACCGCAAGCCGTCTCTGGACTTGAAGGGGGAGGCAGATGTTGATTCAGAGGGGCGTGGAAGCGTTTACATCTACGGGGAACATTTTAAGACCCCGGAGGAAGGCAATGCACTTGCTAAGATTCGAGCAGAAGAGCTGCTTTGCCGTGAGGCACTGTTTTATGGAGAGAGCACGGTATCACCTTTTCTGCCGGGATACCTGTTTGAACTCGATGAACATTACCGGGACAGCTATAACAAAAAGTATTTATTGACTGAAGTTACTCACCAGGGAGTACAGGCGGAATTTCTTGCAAAGGCTGCCGGAACATCAAGGATCACTGAACTGAAAGGACCGGCCTATGAAAACCGGTTTATCTGCATTCCGGATACGCCCCAGTTCAGACCGGAGCGTAAGGCCGTAAAACCACGTATAGACGGTACGTTGAACGCCAAAGTTGATGCAGCAGGTGATGGCCAGTACGCTGAGATCGATGATGAGGGTCGTTATAAGGTTAAACTGCCATTTGATCAGAGTGATGCTGGTGACAGCAAAGCTTCTCGCTGGGTTCGTATGGCCCAGCCCTATGCTGGTGCTGATTACGGCATGCACTTCCCCCTTCATAAGGGAATCGAGGTCCTCCTTACCTTTATCGATGGCGATCCCGATCGACCAATAATTGCCGGTACGGTGCCCAATCCTGAGACCGGCAGCCCGGTAAAAGGCGGCAATCAAACTCAGAGCATGATTCGGACTGGAGGAGGTAATCAGATTCGAATTGAAGATAGTGACGGAGGGCAGCAGATCCATTTGTCCTCTCCCACTGCAGGGACAATTTTCAGTATTGGTGCGCCCAACAGGGGAAATATATTTATGAGCACAACAGGTAATATAGTCCGTCACATTATGGGACCTGAAGAAATAAAGCAGGTAGGAAATACTATTCGTAACTTTGGTGGAGAATTTACAAACGATGTAGACGGCGTTGCAAAATTTACCTGGAGAAATGATGTATTACGAACAACAATGGGTACAACCAATGAAGTATTCATCGGCTCGAAAACAAGTAAAACGGTTGCATCCACCGATGAGACATTTGTAGGGGTTAAAAATACATTGAACGTTTCTGCGGTAAAAGAAACAACAGTCGGTGCAAAATACTCAGAGAACGCATCAGTTACCGTTGAAGTGTTCGGTGGGGCCAAAAGTTCAAGTGTTGCCGGAGTAGCAAACGATAACTTCGCAGGATTGAAAGTGTCAACAGCGGCTGGCGCTTCTATTGAAAAATCGGCTGTTAAAAAATTAAGCGAAGCACCGCTAAATGAAATTAAAGGATCAGCAGGTGTTAATATTACCTGTGGCGGGAGCTCAATAAAAATGACGCCAGGTTCTATTAACATAAAATCACCAAGCATAACTATCTCGTCCAGTGGTGGAATGGTCAGGATGAATGGGTCTGTCACTATCGGGGGTAGGACTGCTTTTACTGATAATGTTTCAATGGATGAGAGATTGAAAGTTAACGGCAATCTTATTACTCCTTCGGGAAAAATGCTTAAATAAGAGTGATTCGGTGGAAATAATTAATCAAACATCCTTCCAACCGGCAATGATTGTCGGCAGGGTCAATTTTCCTGAATACAGTTTGACCCTGATCGTAAAGGGAACGTTTGATCTCGTGCATAATGAAACGGCTGTGATATCGGAAGATCAATTTTTTCCGACTGGAGACACTCCTTATCCAGACGACGATGATGGTAATGGCAGCTGTAAATATGAGTCTGATTTCGCCTACTATAAGCCACGCACGGACCTACTCTTGACAGGGAAGTGCTGTGTGCCAGGTGGAAAACAGTTACAGGGCTGCAGGGTGAGCTTTCAGGTGGGGAATCAATCAAAGACTCTCGCTGTTTTTGGGGACAGATACTGGCACCGGTTAAGCGAAACCATTTCCGACCCTGAACCGTTCACTGAACTCGAACTGAGATATGAAAACAGCTATGGCGGCAATGGTTTTCAAAAAAATCCTGTGGGAAAGGGGTTTACGGAAAGTCACGATTCCGACGGATCAAAAGTATGGCCACTTCCCAATATCGAGCACCTAGAAGACTTGATCGATTCTCAGGGAAAACAACCTGAACCGGTAGGATTTGGACCAATTGGCAATATGTGGTACCAACGGTACTCGAAGCTTGGCAGCTATGGTGAAGATTGGCTCAGCCAGCGGTGGCCATGGTTTCCAGGCGACTTCAGCTGGGACTATTTTAACGCGGCTCAGCGGAATATGCAGGTCGATAACTATCTCGGTGGTAAGGAATCTATGTTTTTTGAAAATCTTCACCGTGAAATTTCACAATATCGCTGCAAGCTCCCTGGCCTCAAAGTTCGCTGTTTTCTCGACCACGACATTTCGCAGATTCGTGGAGCGAATCATTTGAAAGAAGTGGTAATGAATCTGGATACACTCTGGGTTGATATGGAGGAAGAAAAACTTGTGCTTGTCTGGCGGGGAGTTACCGACGTTCAGACTGAAAATTATCATGAAATCAAACACCTTTTTGTTGTCTCAGAACAGCTTGGTGGGCCAGTTCGGTCAGTTGATATGTATTACGAAGACCTTAAAAAGGCCCTTGTTGCTGATGAAATTCCTTTTGAAGAGGAAATGGAGGTCAACGACATTGCTGAACCATTCTTCTCCATTGAAGAAGAGATGCAAAAGACCGAGTTGGAAATTAGAAAGGCCAAGGAGGACTTACGCAATGAATTATTGGCGGCCGGTATCGATCCCGACGTGGAAATTCCTGAATTAAACAAAAAAGACAGGGGCTTAGAATCGAATTTAATAAGACAATATACAGTTGATCCCACAGAGCTAAAAAGAAAACTCACCCGTGAAAGTCTTGTTAAGGGAATTGCCAATGGGGAGTCATTTGCAGAGGAAGATTTTTCAGATTTTGATTTGTCAAATCTTAATTTTAGCAGCGGAGATTTTACCGGAGCTATTTTCCGGAATGCAAACCTTAAGAATACGGTTTTTGATGGGGCGATCTTGAATGGCACTTATTTTGAGAGTGCCAATTTGTCGGGAGCATCGTTGAAAAAAGTAACTGCTGATGATGCAGATTTTACTAATGCACAGATGAGTGGAGCTAACTTCAGCGGCTCAAAAATGAAAGACGCCATTTTTGAGGCTGCTGATTTGGACAACAGCAATTTTGATAATACAGATATACTTGACGGATATTTTTCTAAAGCGAATCTGTCGAGTGCCAGTTTTAAAAACGGTTTGTTCGATGGGGCTGATTTTTCAAAAACCATTCTTGATCACACAGATTTCTCCGGGGCAAGCCTCAGGGAAGCGTCCTTAGAAGGGGCATGTGGAGAAGGCCTTTTAATGATGGAATGTGATCTAACTGAGTTAAGGGCTTCGGAAGGTTGTTCTTTTGTAAACGGTAATTTCAAAAACATTATAGGTGTTGAATCAATATGGGAACATGCGGAACTGACAGGTGCTGATTTTTCTACCTCGGAAATGGTGGGAGCCGATTTTACATCGGCAACACTCAAAAGGGTCAACTTCCGGGGAGCAAAAATGAACAATGTTCGATTTTTACATGCAAATTTAACTAGTGCAGACTTTATTAATGTAAACCTGTTTGAGTCAAGTTTTGAAAAGAGTGATTTGACCGAAACAGATTTTTCAGGTTCCAATTTGTACGGCACAGAATTTCTCGAGGCGACACTGGACAAAACCGGTTTTAACTATGCAAATCTGAAAATGACCAAACTCGCAAGAAGGGAGAAGTCACGGGATGGATGTATATCTAACAGGTGAAAATGTAGTTGCTTTTATTCAGGCCGGCGAGGAGATAAAAGAGGTGCTTCTCTCTGAACTCGACCTGAGTGGTGCTAATTTGCGTGGGGCGGTTTTTGATTCGGTTACGTTAAGTGATGTTGATTTATCAGATTCTGACTTGCAGGGAGCGGTTTTTAGAAATGTTGTTGTTGATAATACCAGGTTAGACAGAACAGACCTTACTGGTGCACAACTCTCCGGAACAATTTTTGTTAATTCGAGTTGTAGAAAGACAATATTTCGAAATGGCGATCTCACCAGCACGGTCTTTCTCGCTGATAACCGGCCGGAAAAAGAGAAAGAAAAGGTAGTGATTGGGTTGAAGGATCTCGGTTTGGATAATGTTGCCCAAGAGAGTTTCAAAGAAATGGGAATAGCAGGTTTTTCAAAGGGTGTTATGACGCTGTGCTGTGCAGATTTTACCGGTGTTAATCTCGAACATTCGATGTTTATGGATGCAAATCTGAAAGAGGCAAAATTCAGCAAAATAATCGGTAGCCATACGAGTTTTGAAAGGTGTTCCCTCGTTGGTGCCAAATTCTCTGAGGCACAGCTTAGCGGAGCAGCATTTGAGAAATGTGATCTCAGTAAAACGCTTTTTTCTAAAACTGTCATTCAAGAATGTACATTCAGTGAAGTTAACTTCACTGATGCCGACTGCAGAACGGCAGTTATGTTTAAAACGGAATTTCATAATATAATCTTCAAATCGTGTTGGAATTTATTTCCGGAAAATCTAGAATCCTGTTTGTTTTATGGCTGCGATCTGAGTGATCTGGATTTCTCGAAAATGAATCTAAACGATACCGTTTTCAACTATTCAAATTTACAGAATATGCGGTTTGAAAATGCTCAGTTACACGGTGCTTCTTTTCACCTATCCATGGCAAAAAGACTGGATTTTAGCAAACTCGATTTAGGTGGGACGGATTTCTCCTGTGTGGATTTGCAAGGGGCCAGATTCTGCGGAAGTGACCTGAGTGATGCAGACTTTGATCAGGCCAATCTAGGTGATGCAGACTTTCGTCAAGCCATATTGAACAATACAACTTTTGAGGGGAGCGATCTTAAAGGGGCAGACTTTAGAAGTGCAGACATACAGTTTTGCGACCTTAACGATTCTATATTGGAAGGTGTAAATCTAACAGGAACTAGGTTTAAATCAACGGATTTTACAGCGGTTGATTTCACAAAGACCTTAATCAAAGATACAAGCTTTGTATTGTGCGATCTGAGCAGGTGTAATTTCAGTGATATGGATCTTTCATCGTGCGATTTTACCGATTCTGATTTTACCATGGCTGAATTGCAGGGAGCTAGACTGCAGCGGACCAAGTTGAATCGAACAAATTTTTGGAAGGCTGATTTGAGGAGCTGTTCATTGCAGAGAACAGCTTGTCATACAGCTGATTTCACTGAAGCCATTCTGGATAATGCAAAATTCATTAATTCAGATTTGCGCTGTGCCTGTTTTATTAAAGCGAGTTGTAAACAGGTCGATTTTTCAGGATGTAATATGGAAAGGGCAGAATTCAACTATACCACCTGTGATGGTTCGAGTTTTATGCAGACCCGATTAGTTTACGCCGACTTGTCTCACGCATGTCTTAAAAATTGTGATATGGCGGGAGCGAACCTGCGACAGGCAACTTTACATTGTGTCATTGATTATGGTGTCAACTGGAGAGGAGCTTCTAAGAATCTGGTTGACACAACTGATAAAGACCTCGCCTTTGCTGAAAAATGGACGCCTTCCCGTTCATCGAACTATTAGCGCAGGAGACCAACTATGAGAAATTTTGCCCCGCATTATGATTACGAAAATAAGACGAATTTGTTTGGCCAGGCGAAAGTACTCACCGTCGACAAGGACAAAAGAACGGCTAAAATATATCTGAATGGCTTAGTGGGGATACAGGAAATTAATGCGATTTTAGCCATCCCGTATGATTATCATCTTGGCAAGGGTGACGAAGTTTTGGTAGCTGGGGACTCTTTTGATGCAATTTATGTAATTGGTATACTGACACCAAAATCAGACACAGATATTTATTCGGATAATGGATCACGTGCAGCAGTTGTTACAAATGATGATACTTCAATAATTCAGATTTATTCAAAACACAATGAGCTGGTTGTTGAATATGACACAATCGAGGAGAAAACGAGGGTAGCATGTCGTGATGGTAATCTGGAATTTGCTGTGCCAGATGGAAATATCTCTTTTCAATCGAGAGAATCAATTGAGTTCAGCGGGGAGGCTATCAGATTTAAAGCCAGAAAAGCAATTGAGACTACTGTTCAGGACTGCCCCGGGGAGCCAACATCATCACTTTCATTAGGTAGTCATCAGATAAAACTGAAATGCCCCGATTTACGGCTTACGGCCCAGAGAGGTAGTTTTTATCTGGAAGAGCTGCGAATTACCGGGATGAGGGTTTTGGTCAACCTGATTCAGGCAACCATTAAGGCTGAAAGACTGGAAACCCGTGCTCAAACCATCATTAGTAAAGCTAGAAACATCTACCAAACTGTAGAAAACCTGACTCAGCTAAAAACCGGAAGACTGAAGACATTGATTCAAAAATCGTATCACCTTAAAAGTAAAAATACTGTCTTGAAATCAGAAGAGGATTTTAAAATCAAAGCAGATAAAATCAATCTTGGCTAGGTGGTCAAAGTGGAACTGCATCTAATTATTTGTTATTAAAATTTAAACTATAGTTGAGGGTAACTGGTCATGGTTGCAATATTTCCAGCGTCATCAAAGGGGGGTGGAACCTGTTTTGCAATGCCTGACGTCTGTCTTACTCCTGCACCACCTGCTCCTCCAATTCCAACACCATACCCCAATACGGGTATGGTGAACCAGGCGAAGAAAACAGCCAAAAAGGTGAAATTTGCCGGTAAAGAGGCGGTGACAAAAAAATCCGAAATCTCTCGCTCAATGGGAGATGAGGCAGGAGTAAACAAGGGAGTCATGTCCGGGATGAATATGGGCAAAATTTGTTATAAGAAAGGAAGTTCTAAAGTTAAAGCACAAGGTCAACAGGTATGCCACCTTGGTTCAGTTACAGGGCACAATGGAACCAGTGCAAACATGCCGGTAGCGGCTCAAGTAGCCCCGAGCCAAACCAAAGTAATTATAGGATAATAAATACACCCATCCCGACGATAGCGATTGGACAGAAATGACATTGAAAATCATCTTTCGCAGGTCCTAATGACAAGTTCGCAACCAGCTATACATATCTCCTATAAAGATCAGAGCGGTAAACAGAGAACCGAACTGTTTACACGTTCTTTTCGGATAGGTCGCGATCCAGAGTGTGATGTTTGTATCTCTGATTCTGTTGTCAGCAGGAAACATGTGGAGGTGATGTGTCTGGCCGACTCCTGGTGGGTGATCGATGATGGTAGTGCAAACGGTACCTATCTCGATGGTCTTAAAATTGACCGATTAGAGTTGGAAGAAAATACTCAAATTGAACTCGGTGAAGGTGGGCCGGTATTCTCTCTTCATATTGAATATTCGCAAAAAGAGGAGGAGGGAAAAGAAGATCCTCTTACTGTAA
>DAOVUU010000089.1 GCA_030632405.1 Desulfobulbaceae bacterium
ATTGCTCTGGCTATTGCAATGACAGCCTTTAAAGAGCAGGGAATGACCATTGCACTGCTTATAGCCATGGCCTATGTGATCCAGATTCAGTCTGCAGCCTGGTATATCAAACTGGTACCCAGGATATTCGGGCCGGCAGTAAAAGAGGAATAGGCAGGAGAGAATCATTTTCTTCCGGTTAACCGGAATGGGACTCTGGAAATGTTATTTGGCGACAAAATTATCTGATTCACCTGCCAACTTTTTCTACACCGAGACGCTGGCCTGTAACATTGTTTACAACAAAACTCCCGTTTATTAATCGAGGATTCCAGTTGCATTTGAAATGAACCTGCCGACCTGTTGTCAGTTTACCGGAGCGTATCGCTTTTACAGGTAAATCAACACCGATACCGTCTATTGAGATGTCGTGAAGAAATACTTCCAGTTCTCTTCCTCCTGTGACCATTAATATTTTTCCACTTTGCAGTTCTCTCAGTTTCGTTCGCCGATTGAGTATGCATTTTGTGACTTTAGCACATTTGGGACATTTCATGTTTTTGTTTCGCAGACTTTGCATGACCGGAGTAAATTTTCGGGTTCTACATACTGGACATATGAATTGTATCCGGTTATTGATGACTCGAAAAGTTCTTGTTTTTCCCATTTTGTCTCTCCTTTCCAGGTTTAGGTTGGCCTGATTCTTGAGATGTACACCATTTTGCATTCAGCCTAACCGGGATTACCAATAAATTTCTTATAATATGACTAGACCTGACATCCAACATTGAAACATTTCATGTTTTGATTGTATATTGCCTGTTTCTGCAATATCGATACCATTTCAAAAGATATGAAGAGATGTATTTGTAATTTTTATTGTTATTTAAAAGATGGAGTCCTGCATGCCGGAATTTTACGTACGCGACATGGGCCGTTGTCCGGTTATCCGGAACAAGTTCGTTCTTCTGGAGGGATGTAATTTTTCAAGCCTTGCACTTAGCACTGTTTTCTTTTAAAAGTGGAGGATGTGTAAAAGTTGTTTGAGTGGGGTATCCTTTAGTAGAAATAAAATATTTAGGAGTGTGATATGGAGAGCTGGGAATGTAGTGTATGTGGGCACATATACGAGGGTGAGGTTGTGCCTGAAAAATGTCCTGTTTGCGAGGCTCCGGGTGAAAAGTTTATTAAAGTGACAACTCCTGCTGCGGAGGCTGAGGAAAGGAAGTGGAGGTGTACAGTTTGTGGTTATATCCATATTGGAAATACACCTCCTGAAAGCTGCCCTGTCTGTAATGCCGCATCCGAACTGTTCGAGGAGGTGCTTGAACCTGAAGCCGAAGAGGAACCGGCAGTTATTATTGAGAAGAAGTGGAAGTGTACGGTTTGCGGCTACATCCATACCGGCCTCGAGCCTCCTGAAACATGTCCGGTGTGTAACGCTCCGGCTGAAATGTTCCTTGAACTGGATGAGAATGGCAAAGAGATAGGAAGTCTGCCCACAGCAGATGTGGAATCTGCAACATCGGGAGAAACACAGACGCCGTCATCATTGTTGAGCACTCTGGCCGATCTCCTGGTACGCAACCATCTGCATCCAATATCTGTACATTTTCCAAATGGTATTCTTCCTGTTGTTGTTTCTTTTTTGGCAATCGCAGTATTCTTTAATCTGGCAAGTCTGGAGGTTGCCGCGTTCTACAACCTTATAGTGGTTCTATTGGCTATGCCTCTGGTTTTACTGACGGGGTATCTGGAGTGGCAGAAGACATACAAGGGGATTAAAACAGCTGTTTTTATAACAAAGATAATCTGCGGCCTGGTGGTACTGGCTTCTGTGAATGTGCTTGTGTTTTGGAGAATTATTGATCCAGGCGTTGTTGCCGAAGGCTCACCGGTGAAGTGGATATATCTGGGGATTGCCGCTTTACTACTTGGTGCTGCAGGATTGGCTGGACACCTCGGTGGTAAACTTGTCTTTGGCTCCAGAGGATAAACATAGGAGCCATCTGCCTTGACCCTAGAGAGAAAATGCAGTATCTACCTGCTCACGGGAATGTACGGATGTTTTCGGGATGGATTGCCCCGCACAATAATCCCGGAGCAATAAGCAGTAAAAAAAAGGGACTCCAGATTTAAGCAGTCTGGAGTCCCTTTGAAATTACTGGAGGCGGCGAGCGGAGTCGAACCGCTGAATAATGGTTTTGCAGACCACTGCCTTAGCCACTTGGCTACGCCGCCTGATTACTGAGGCAATCTTTATACCATAGATTAAGTTTTTAACAAGGGAAATATTTTTATAATGGGTATGGATATTGACTCACTTGTTCGAGTTAACAAGAAAGAATTGAGTGAGTTTGAAAAAATAATTAATTACCGTTTTACCGATCTTCGTTTATTGCAGAAAGCCCTGATACACTCATCCTATGCATTTGAACAGGCACAGACGGGACAGGATAATCAGACTCTCGAATTCCTGGGGGATGCTGTTCTTGATCTGGCCGTGGGACATATCCTCTTTCGGAAATATCCCGGAATGAAGGAGGGGGAACTCACCAGGTTACGATCTGCACTGGTAAATGAGACCCATCTGGCAAATATGGCTAGAGAAATCGAGTTGGGAAGATTTCTCTGTCTGGGAAAGGGAGAGGATGCATCCAACGGAAGAAATAAATCCTCTATTCTTTCATGCGGCTACGAGGCTGTCATAGGTGCTATTTTCGAGGATACCGGTTATCGGACTGTTGTTGGAATTATAGAGATTTTTTTTCTTCCTGACATTGAGGGGAAAAAAGAAGAACTGCTGGTGGCCGATGCCAAAAGTCGTCTGCAGGAGATTTTACAGGAAAAATATAATGAAGGTCCTTCATACATAGTTGAAGCTGAAGAAGGCCCTTCCCATCAAAAATTGTTTACTATTGCAGCCCGTTTTCATGGGGCTGTTCTGGGCCGGGGGACGGCTGGCTCGAAAAAAGAAGCAGAGCAGAGAGCTGCAGCTGCAGCCTTGCAAGAACTCCAAAACGGTTCCGAGTAAAGCAAGTGGCTCTGGTAATACCTATTTTCATTCCCCACCGCGGATGTCCGCATCAGTGTCTTTTCTGCAATCAGCAATCGATTACCGGTCAGGATGGCGGATCTCGTCGATCAGAGGTTGAAATTGGCAGGACAGTTGAGGAGTGGCTGGTGCGAAGCCCTGGGCGGGGGGAAGTTCAAGTTGCCTTTTATGGAGGATCATTTACCTGCCTTCCAGTAGAGGAACAGATTGGCATGTTGTCGGCTGTGCGTCCATTTCTTGATTCCGGGAGAGTAGTGTCGATTCGGCTGTCAACCCGGCCCGATTGTATAGACAGTGATGTATGCAGTCTGCTGCAGAAGTTTGGAGTAAAGACCGTGGAATTAGGCGTTCAGTCCATGGACGATCGTGTCCTTAAAAAGTCCCGGCGCGGCCACACCGTTTTAGACTCCATGGAGGCCTTTTGGCTGTTGAGAGAGGCAGGTATGCAGGTGGGTATTCAGCTTATGGTTGGCTTACCGGCTGAGACCACGATTTCATTTTTATCCGGGATAAACGAAGTTATACGATTACGGCCGGATTTTGTCCGCCTGTATCCCGTACTGGTTGTTAAAAAATCCGAGCTGGAAGATCTGTATCACACAGGTGAATATAAGCCATTTTCTTTGAATAAAGCAGTAGCCTTAACAGCAAAAGGTTTTTCACGTCTGCGCAGGATGGGAATACCGGTGGTACGTATGGGACTGCAGCCCTCTGAATCCCTTGAGCAGTCACTTGTTGCCGGGCCATATCATCCTTCCTTTGGTGAACTTGTTCAATCAAGAATATGGTTTAAAAGAATTCGTAAAAAACTTGCTGCCCTTAACCATGATGAAAAAGTGACAATATTTGTTTCTCATCGTGATCTTTCAGCAATAAATGGAATGAACAGAAGAAATATCAAGCGATTGAATGAATCAGGGTTTCGCGATCGCTTTATAATAAAAGCAGATAAACGTTTGGAAAGAGGTCGTATTAAGTATGTTTTCGGTCAATAATCTGGATTTGCGGTTTGGTGAGAAACATCTGTTCAAAAATATTTCGGCACAGGTGTACAGTGGGAACCGAGTTGGACTTGTAGGTGTAAATGGTTCCGGAAAATCTACCCTGCTTAAAATCATGGCTGGAGTATCATCGACGGATGATGGCGTTGTCAGCAGGCCAAAGTATTTCAGTGTCGGCTACCTGGCACAGGAGTCGGATGAGTTTTTGTCAGAGAAATCCCTCTATGATGAGGCTGAAACTGCATTTTCATATCTTCTGGAATTACAGAGAGAGGCCGCTGTTCTCCATGACAAAATGAGTGAAATTGATGCTGAATCGGCAAATTTTCAGAAATTGCTAGAGCGCCAGGGAGAAATCCAGCATCAGCTGGATGGCAGCGATATCTACGCTATTCGTGGAAAAATTGAAAAAGTACTGATCGGTTTGGGATTTGTGCAGGAGGATCTGGAGAAACCGGTGTCAACTTTTTCAGGCGGCTGGCAGATGCGGTTAAAGCTTGCCAAGATGCTGCTTGAAGCACCCTCATTGTTGCTGCTGGATGAGCCTACAAATCATCTTGATCTCGAATCATTGACATGGGTTGAGCAGTTTCTTCGCTCCTACCAAGGGGCCATGGTTATCATCTCCCATGATCGGACTTTTCTTGATAAGGCGACGGAGTTTACCTGGGAGATCAGTCTCGGTAACCTGGAAGTGTATAAGGGGAATTACAGCTATTACCTGAAAGAAAAAGATGAACGTAGAGCCATTACCCAGAGTGCCTACGATAATCAGCAGGCCAAAATAAGGCAGACAATGAGGTTTGTCGAAAGATTTCGAGCCAAATCGACCAAGGCCAAACAGGTACAGAGCAGAGTGAAGCAGTTGGAAAAGATGGATCTTATTGAACTTGAAAACAGGAATATGCAGATCAAATTTTCTTTTCCTCCGGCTCCACCCTCGGGCAGGGATGTCCTTCAGATTGCTGATCTGGGTAAAAATTACGGTGGTAAGCCGGTTTTTGCAGGTGCTGAAATGATGCTTCACCGTGGCGATAAAGTAGCTGTCGTCGGTGTTAATGGTGCCGGTAAATCGACCTTTTTAAAGATCCTTGCTGGTGAAATTAAACATGATTCGGGAAATATTCGGCAGGGGGCTAATGTTGAGATGTCTTATTTCGGGCAGCATCAGGCTCGGGAACTTTCATCCCAGTTTACCGTTTTGGAAACTATGGTACAAGGCGGTGAAGAGATGACCATCACCCGTACCCGCTCTTTACTGGGTGCATTTCTCTTTCGCGGTGATGATGTTGATAAAAAGGTTGCTGTCTTGTCCGGTGGGGAAAAGAGCCGGCTGGCCCTTGCCAAAATGATCGCTACTCCTGCTAACTGCATGCTTCTTGATGAGCCGACCAATCATCTGGATATGAGTTCTCAAGAGGTGCTGCAGGAGGCTATGGCTCAGTATGACGGGACAATAATCGTTGTTTCCCATAACCGTTACTTCCTTGACCGTTTTGTCAACAAGGTACTGGAGGTGAAAAATGGCAGCATAACCCTCTATGAAGGCAATGTGGCCGAGTATCTGCGGAAGCAGGAACTGTTGCGACTACTGGAGCAGGAGAAGAAGGAAAAGGGAAATGGCGGGGGGAGTGGAGCCGAAAAGCTCATTCCACCGGAATCAAAAGATGGCAGGAGGGAGAGGAAAAGACTGGAGGCCAATAGAAGACAGGAACGGAGCAGGCTTGTCGGGTCGTGGCTGAAAAAGGTTAATGAGGCGGAAAAGCGGGTAGAATTACTTGAGAAGCAGAAGGAGAACCTTGAAATCCGTATGGCCGATCCCGACCTCTATTCCGATGAAAATGGTTGGGCTGAGGCCGGTAAAGAGTATGACAGATGTAAACGGCATCTGGAGCGCTGGTATGACAAATGGGAAACTGCCCAAGGGAAAATTGAAGAGGTGGATGCAGCACTTGAGTCAAAGTGATCGTCTGGGGATTAGCCCGCATTTCTCTGGAATAAGTGTATACGAAGGTATTACGGTTTAAGGTGAAAAGAATTACAGTATATTTTACGCGGCAATCTTGACCCGGTATGATAAATCAGGGTGATTCACGCAGGCAGGTTCTATAGACAAAATCCCAGCCTTGTAATATTTTGTGAGATTGAGGGGGGAGCCTTTCAGCCGCTTTTTTTACGTTTATCGTCATCACCATCATTGTCATTTTTACGATTTTTGATTTCCTGGTTAACTGCATATCGTTGGACGTCATAACAGTAATGTTTTCGAGTGTACTGTCGGCGTTTTTAATTTCGGCGTCCCATTTTCCTTCTTTGACCCCGATCCCTTCAATCAGGACTTTATCAGTTTCAGCATCAATGATGGTGATGGTAGTACCGACTGTAGCCCGTCCTTTAATATGTAACTTTTCGTCATCTCGGTTATGTTTTACCTCTTTGATGAGGATCAGGGATCCATCCGGACAGGTGAGAGAGGTGTCGTCACCATCGTTGTCTGTGAGGGCGGGGTCGTTTGGATAAAACAAATTGGCCAACCTGGTACCGCCAGTCAAATTGTGTTCTCTTAACATAATATCCTCCTTCAATTTGCATTGATCAATATGACCTGTACTTTGGGCAAAGTTTTACTCTACAAATTAAGTGGTTATCTGCTTGTCCAGAGGCTATGTTCCGTTTGGCAGGTATGTAAACATCGACTTAGGACTATACAAAGCGTACAGCAAGGAGAATGCCAATATTGAAAAATGTTGGTAACGTGTTGTTTTACATAGATAAAAAAAATTAATAAGAGGGCAGGGAGATCACTGAGACAGTCGAGAGTGAATGATTATCCCTGCAATCTTATTGCAGGGATATGGAGAGAGTGGGGTGATTAGTCTATGATCTTAAATAGTTAACTGAAGTGTATGGATTATACTACATTCTGAAATATTTTGTACTTGTATCCATTATAAAAATTGATAAGTAACTGTATTTAAAAAGTGAAACTACCTGTTATTTATCATCTGCAACCAGTACCCGGTGTTCTGCCCGAACAATCTTCTGGTCGATCTGTCCACTGTTAAAGAGCAGGATATAGAGTAACCACCCGTAGCAGAGAACGGCTGCAATTGCCACAAGGGGGAAAAAATATCCCAGTGGGCAGAGGATCAGTACAGTTAACCAGTGGAGCAGGATCACTTTCCAGGAATGAAGTTGAATAGGGAAGTCTTCATGTCGGCCAATCACTGCAAGCCCGCTCAGGTTCCAGCCGTAAAGAGCGGTAAAGGCATGCATCCGCAGGAGTGGCAGGGCTTCTTGTGGGCTGTAGCCATCCGAAAAGGCGAGAAGAATATATAAAATACCTGTAATCGCCGTAATCACCAGGAAGACAATTCCCGATGTGAGAAAAGCCTTTTGCTGTAACTGTACGCCCTGTCGCCAGTATAGATGGAGAACAAGGGAGACGGTAAAAAAGAGTATCGTGGCAATGGCAACCTGCGGCAGGAACCAATTGGCAAGAATAAAGAGAAAGAAGATAATGACTCCCAGGTTGATCACCCAGAAAGATACTTCCTTAAGAACTCCGGTGAGTGGTCTGCATTCCTCCTTCATCAGGGAGAAAATGACCGACATGCTGATGAGTGAAATGGGAAAGGAAAAGCCTAGAAAGAAGGTGTCCAGCTTGAGTTTGTCTAATGTTACCCAGTGACCGTACTCAGAATTGAGAGTGGCAGGAATTGAAATCAGCAGCCCTAAAGAGAGGCAGAGCAGTGCGGCCTGATGGAATTTTCTTGATGTGCTCTCTTCTGATGAAAAGAGACTTATGGGGAGACAACTGCCGAAGTGGTGCACACGGACAGTCTCGGTGATTACCGCCAGTGCCATGGGAATAATCAGGGTCAGTGCATACCATTCCATAAATGCACAGAAGGCAAAGCTCACGGACAGCAGGAGAAAGATTGTGGCTTTGGGGCTGAGGGAGGATTTGTCTTCCGTAAAATAAATAAGAATGGTGCCGCCGCCGCAGAGGTTGAAGAGAAAAATGTGTAACCGCTCAAAATTCAATATCTTCGGGTCGACGAGGTGATGGAGAAAACCGCATGTCAGAGCCAGGGTCATAATGATCCAGAGTGTTATTTTCAGCTTTTGGCTCATATTTTATTTTCCTTTCTCGTCAGCTGCCCCAAGCAGGTTTCGTAGGGTCGTTTCCAG
>DAOVUU010000198.1 GCA_030632405.1 Desulfobulbaceae bacterium
CCAATGCTCCCGGCAAAGGGCAGACAGTTATCATCCTCCCTTTTGCTGACTATACTGGTGCAGATGCACTTGCCGGCGCCTACAGACGTAACCTCTCTGTCACTGAGGCCATTACTGATAAATTAGTCGCAAACGGTTTTGGCATGGCTGTTCAGGAAGATGTGTTTGATTACCTTGTTGATAAAAAAATTATCGACATCGTCTCCTACGAAGGAAAAAATAGTGAAAGTTTATCAGCTGAACTGGATAATGACTGGTCTGATAAAATGAAAAATCAGATACAGGGCTACATTCAGCTGCAAAAAAATCATTCCGGTAGATCTATCAGTGGAAGCCCGGGTACCCACGCTCTTGACCAGAAGGCAATAGCAAAAATGGGTCGCCGATTCAATGCAGACTTGATTGTCCGCGGAAGAATTCTTGAATACAAAACTCGACAAGAGGCAACATGGGCGCCGTGGAAAAAGGGGATTTTACCATTTATCAACGGTGGAACCAGCAGAATTCTCAATGGATTTGCTAGCTCGGACGCCTATGATGCGAGAAATGAGGCCCTGACCGGAATGCTGATTGGCGGTATTATCGGTTACAATAACGCGACAGTACCCTGGGGTAGCGGTGAAACCTTCTGGGGTATGTCAGACGGAATGGCCAATACTGTTTTTTGGGCGGGTGCAGGTGCGGCCGCAGGATATGTGTCACATTCAAGCGGTAAAGTTGACCAGGCAGCAGTGCAAATGCGCGTCTGGGTTCAGGAAGCGGCAACCGGAAACGTTATATGGACAAACAGGGTAAGGGTTTTAGTCTCTCCCGAAACCGTATTTGCAGATAAACAGTATGACACCCTTTTCAACAAGGCCATTGAAAAAGGGGTTGACTCTCTTGTTGATCACTTCGTCACTTACGGACTTTAGCCTGTTTAGCCTTTAGCCTAGTAAGATAATAGACAAGAAAAAAGGGAGTAGCGGTATTTACCGCTGCTCCCTTTTTATTTTCCCATCATCTTCCCTGTTAAAATCAATTCTCTGTCTCTTCCTTCTTTTTCTTGGCATTCTGAAAAAGTGCCATAAAATTAACAGGTTCCATAAGAAACGGTGCGAATCCACCGTCGGTGGACACCTGGCTGACAATCTGCCTGGTGAAAGGAAAGAGGAGTGTCGGACAGTCGACTGCCAATATCATCTGGAGATGCTCTTCCGGAATATTTTTCAGCAGGAACACTCCGGCGTGCTCAACCTCAAGAATAAACATGACCTTATTGTCATCTTTTGTTGAGATCTTGGCTGTAATAAGAATAGCAACTTCCCGATGATCATCGTCAATTTTCTTATTATTGAGTTTGAGATTGACTTCAACAGCAGGCTCCTGTTTTTGCGGCGTAATATATACCGCAGGAGCATTTGGGTTCTCAAAAGATAAGTCCTTCGTATACATCTTCTGCATACGAAAAACAGGATGTTCCTTAGTTTCTTCTTTTTTTTCTACCATTTTATTCCTCTAAAATTTGGATGAATACAGACTACTTTGAATAACTATCTTTTCCGCTCAAAATCTAAGGGTATTGCTGTTTTTACCACAGAGTACCCAGAGAACACAGAGAAAAGATTATCATTTCCCTGCTCTGCTTTCTCTGGGTACTCTATGGTTTAGTTTTTTCTGTTTTGGATTCCTCAGGTATGCGATAGAGTCCGAATCCATATTGAACTGAATGGCAGAATTTCAAGAGTGAGCGCCCAGCACCTTCTGAAGGTATCTGCCGGTATAAGAATCCTTGTCCCTGGCAATTTTTTCCGGAGTCCCGCTTGCAACTATCCGCCCTCCTCCGTCGCCTCCTTCCGGACCTATATCGATGACCCAGTCAGCTGTCTTTACAACATCAAGATTGTGTTCTATAACCACAACACTATTTCCTTCATTCACCAGACGGTTAAGAACAGCCAGCAGATACTGGATATCAGCCGGATGCAGGCCCGTTGTCGGTTCATCAAGAATATACAGGGTTTTGCCATTACTCCTGCCCGATAGTTCACGGGCAAGTTTTACCCGCTGGGCTTCACCTCCTGATAATGTGACAGAAGACTGACCAAGGGAGATATATGAGAGTCCAACATCAAAAAGTGTCTGCAGTCTGTTTTTTATCGGCGGCACATTCTGAAAAAAATCCAGTGCCTCCTCTACAGTCATCGCCAGAACCTCATGTATATTCTTATCACGGTACTTTATCTGCAGAGTCTCCCCATTATACCGTTTTCCCTTACAACTTTCACATTCGACATAAATATCGGGTAAAAAGTGCATGGCAATCTTATTTACACCCTCACCGTCACATGCCTCACATCTACCACCTTTAATATTAAAAGAGAATCTTCCAAGTTTATACCCTCTCGATCGTGATTCGGGCAGACGGGAAAACAGATCTCGGATTGGTGTGAACACACCAGTGTACGTTGCCGGATTGGACCTGGGGGTTCTTCCTATGGGACTCTGATCAATGTCGATAATTTTTTCTATTAACTCCAGGCCCGAGAGGGTGGTTCCGTCCTGGGAAAAAGTTGATTTTCTGTTGCTCAAACCCGCCTTTGCAAACCTGAACAGGGTCTCAATGATCAGAGAACTTTTTCCCGAACCTGAAACTCCGGTAACACAGGTCATCACACCAAGAGGGAAATTAGCAGATATCTCTTTTAAATTGTTAACATTACAATTTGTTACCTGAAGAACTTTTTTCCTGCCTGTGTAGACTCTCCTTCTTTTGATGGGAATCTCAATCTCTTTTTTACCGGACAGATACGCCCCGGTAACTGATTTTTCACTTGCCAGCAAATCTTTTACCCCTCCGCAAAAAACGACCTCTCCCCCATGAACGCCAGCCCCCAAGCCCATATCCAGTACATGGTCTGCTGCAAGAATGGTATCTGTATCATGTTCTACAACAATCACACTGTTACCTAGATCCCGTAGCTCCAGAAGGGTGTTGATAAGCTTCTGATTATCCCTCTGATGCAGGCCGATGCTCGGTTCATCGAGAATATACAGTACACCGGCCAGGCGCGATCCTATCTGTGAAGCAAGGCGAATTCTCTGTGCCTCTCCACCTGACAGAGTACCTGAACGCCTTTCAAGAGAGAGGTAGCCAAGACCCACATCTTCTAAGAATGAGAGTCTGTCAACAATCTCCTTCATGATCGGTTCGCCAATCTTTCTCTCTCTCACACTCAACGGCAAAAGCGGAATTTTCACCAGCAGCTTGTCGATGGACAGTCTTGTTAACTCATAAATCGACCACTCTCCCACCCTCACACCTAACGATTCCGGTTTGAGTCGTGCCCCTGAGCAACTGGGACAGGTCTGTTCATTCATATATTTACTCAACTCTTCCCGAATCATGCTCGATTGTGTCTCATGAAAACGCCGATTCAGCTGTGGAATGATACCTTCAAAGCTTTTAACAGACGACATGATTCGACGACCCTTCTGATAATGAAAATGAATTTCTTCAGAACCGGATCCATACAGAAAAACCCGCTGCACCTTGTGGGGCAACTCTTGAAACGGGGTATAAAGAGAGACACCAAAGTGTTTTGCAACACCACTGAGCATCTGCCCAGTATAGGAAGCCTCACCCCGCCATCCCCAGGGGGCAAAAGCCCCTTCAGAAATGGATTTACCAGGATCAGGGACTATCAGAGTCGCATCAAAAACCTGATTCACACCAAGGCCGCTGCACTCACAGCAGGCACCCTGGGGATTATTAAATGAGAAAAGCTGTGTACTCATTGGCGGAACAGAAATGGAGCAGCGGTGACAGGCTGCAAGCTCACTGAACAGCCTTTCTGAGTTATCTTCAGGAAAGAGAACCAGAAGAAATCCTTCCGTCAGTTTCACCGCTGTAGTTACAGAATCAGCCAGCCGCCTCCTCGCATTTTTCTTTATCACCAGCCGATCAACGACAACCTCAATGGAATGTTTACGGTTCTTTTCCAGAGATATCTCATCATCAGCATGTAGAATATCCCCGTTGATCCGTACCCGAACAAACCCCTCCTTGCGAACCCTTGCCAGCAGCTGTTCATGCCTGCCCTTTCTCGCTGTAATAAGGGGCGCAAGAAGAATTATTTTCGTTCCTTCAGACAGATCCATAAGCGCATCCACCATATTTTCAATGGACTGGGCCTGAATTTCACTTCCGCATATATGACAGTGGGGATGCCCGCACCGGGCAAAGAGCAACCGGAGATGATCATATATCTCAGTCACTGTCCCGACGGTGGAACGGGGGTTTTTGCTCGTTGTCTTCTGCTCGATGGAGACAGCGGGTGAAAGTCCTTCCAGGGCATCCACATCGGGTTTATCCATCTGGCCCAGGAATTGCCGGGCATAGGTTGACAGTGACTCGACATAGCGCCTCTGCCCTTCTGCATAAAGCGTATCAAAGGCTAATGTGGATTTTCCTGAACCGGAAAGACCTGTAAATACCACGAGTTGATTACGCGGTAAATCCACATCAATATTTTTTAGATTATGCATCCGTGCACCACGAATGCTCAATGTTTTGGGTTCCATATCCTATGATCAGGCAGAAAAACAACCGGGAAGTTGTTTCAAGTTTATTTTTAAAGGTGCAGGCTGCTGTGATCTATTTTTATGCATCGATCCATAACCACAAAAATCCCTTTATTCCTCGCAAGTTCCGCAGCACTCTCATTGCTGATACCCTGCTGCATCCAGACGGCCTGAGTTCCTATGGTGACAGCATCTTCAACAATGGGCTGTACATCTTCAGATTTTCGAAAGATATTAACTACATCAATCTTATGAGGAACCGATAGTAGATCGGGATAGCAAACCTCTCCAAGTATCTCCTTCTGGCCGGGATTAACGGGATAGATGGTATAGCCGGCATCTATAAGATACCTTGCCACCATATTACTCGGTCGGTTCTCTTTAGGAGACAAACCGACAACTGCAATAGAGGTAACTTTTTTGAGTAATTTCCTAATGATGGAAAGATCCGGTAAAGAATCAGTTATCTGCATATAATACCCCTTTAATAACTAAGGTGGGTTTTGCCCGCAACCGAAAAAACAGATTCTCTTACCACAGAGTACACAGAGAACACAGAGAAAAGAAAATCTTTTCTCCCCTCTGTGGGCTCTGTGGTTCAAATTTTTCTTGTTTTTTTATGGCAGGAGTTATGGAGTAGGGTACTAAAATAATTGCGCCCATCCTGCAGCCTGTTCACCTGGATTGCAGGTATCACACTTCAAGCGAATATAATGTGGAGCCCATAGACAAAAGTCAAGATAGTAAGTATGATGGCGTCGTAAAAACTCTCCATCTGCTTCGTCATTGCAAATTGAATGTCATTACGACGTGCCTACGTACGCCTCATTCCATTAAATTTGCATTCCTCGCATATGAAGTTTTTTACTTAGCCATCCAAAAGTTTACGAAATACAGTTATTAAAACAGTGAGGAAATTCGATGAATTTTCAAAATATTATTTTTGAACTCGGTGCATACTGGGCAGAACATGGCTGTATCGTCCAGCAACCCTATGATATGGAAGTCGGAGCAGGCACCTTTCACCCCGCAACCCTGCTCCGTGC
>DAOVUU010000160.1 GCA_030632405.1 Desulfobulbaceae bacterium
AGTCAGAACGTGGGGTTGTAAAAATTATGGCATACTGGGGGGAGGAGGCCATTATCAATCTTGTGTTAACATCGAAACTTGATGTGGCGATTTTTACAATCCCCGCTACTGAAGAACTGGGGCTGGATGGAGTTAAGCCGTTATCCGCCTGTCTTTCAAAGTGGAAAAAGCTGCACCCCGAAACAATTCCAGTACAGGCCAAGGCCTGTGCAAATTATCTTAATGGATATCTGGTTAGAAAGGATGCCAATGATCGGGGCTTTGATCTTGGATTAAATGTGGGAACTGACGGGTTTTTAGCAGAAGGGTCCATTGAATCTGTATTTATAGTTAAAGACGGTATACTTAAAACACCACCGCTGGGTAGAATTCTGGCAAGTGTGACCCGGGACTCAATTTTAACTGCTGCAAAACAGAGTGATATTGAAGTGTATGAAATAACTCTGGTAAAAGAAGATTTATATACTGCCGATGAAATGTTTACCTGTCATACGGGATCTAAGGTAACGCCTATTTTACGATTTGAAGAAAAAGAGATGGAGGCTCCGGGGCCAGTTACAGTAAAGGTGGCTGAAATGATGGATGATATTATGAGCTTTAAGGACACCAGGTTTAAGGATTGGTTTCAGATGCTCTATCGTAACTGATGGAGGCGAAGAGTTTTTTAAGAGACCATCACCATTGCTAAAACCTTTTTTGAGTAGATATTGTGTCAAATCTGATAGCCATTGACTGGGGAACCAGTTCATTCCGGGCCTACCTGATTGATGCTGCCGGTGAGATTTTACAGAAATCTGTAGCCGAACAAGGCATCTTGGCGGTTGAGAACGGTGCTTTTGAGCAGAGTCTGGAAGTGCAGCTCGGGAAATTCCCTGATATTTCACCGGGAACACCGATTATTGCAGCGGGTATGATAACCAGCAGGCAGGGATGGTGCGAAACGCCTTATGTTTGTTGTCCCGCCAGTGCAGAGGGTCTTGCCGAGAACCTCATTGCCTGTGAGTCCACCGGCCTTGGTACAATCTGGTTTGTGCCTGGAGTAAATCAGTTGCTCCCGGAGCCGGATATTATGCGGGGAGAAGAGACTCAGCTTGCCGGGATTGAGATCACCGAAAATCTGGTAGCTATTATGCCGGGAACTCATTCAAAGTGGGTTACAGTGAAGGATCAGACGATCAGCCGATTTAAGACATTCATGACCGGTGAGCTTTTCGCCATTGTGATGAAACATTCCATTCTCCGATCAGTTTCCGGCTCCATCTGGAGTGATAATGATTTTTTGAGAGGAGTGCGAAAAGGATTTTCCTTTGCTCAGACCGGCAATGGCTTGCTCTCAGCCCTCTTTCAGGTCAGGGTTGAGACGATTTTAGGTCAGGAGCAAGAATCAGCCAGTGCAAGCCAGGTCTCAGGGTTATTGATAGGGGCTGAAATTGCAGAAGCTGTACAAAGTGGCTTTAATAAGATACAGACAAAACTGATTATAGGTGAGGATCGTTTGTCCCGGATTTATCGCATGGCTCTTTCGGAATGCGGCATTGATGCAGCAGCCGGTTCAGAAGATGTCTCCGCCCATGGACTCTATCGCATTGCCAGACATAAAAAACTGATATGAAATTTAAACAATATCTTCAATCTTTCCCTTTTATTGCAATCACAAGGGGAGTTAAGCCCGCCGATGCACTGTCCACCTGCACCATCCTCTATGAAGCCGGATTTCGGGTAATCGAGGCCACATTAAATTCTCCGGAACCGTATAAGAGTATCAAATGTATGGCGGAGGCTTTTGGGAAACGGGCACTTATCGGTGCAGGTACGGTGGTAGACGTTGACCAGGTAGAGCGAGTCATGGATGTGGGTGGTGAAGTTATTATTTCCCCCCACTGCGATGTGAAAATTATTGAGATGACGAAAAAATGCGGCCTGATCTCTATTCCGGGGGTTGCTACACCAACCGAGGTGATGATGGCAATCAGGGCAGGAGCAGATGCATTGAAGTTGTTTCCGGCTGAAATCATCGGTTTGGCTGGCTTAAAAGCCATAAAAGCAGTTATCCCCGAAGGTACCCTGCTGATCCCCGTTGGAGGAATTGATGAAAATAATTACTCCTCTTATCTGCTTGCAGGCGCGAAAGCATGCGGCCTGGGCTCCTCTCTCTATAGGGCCGGTATGTCAGCTGACAAACTCAAGCTGCGTGCGGAGATATTTCGCGGTAGATGGCAGGCAGACTCCAGTCGTGGCGGCGATTTTATGGATTAAAAAACCTCATATTTTGGTCAAAAAAAAACTATCAATACAGACAGATACAGTTTTTATTTTTATCGAATAATATTCAAAACACTGCTATTATCTGGTAAAAATAACAGAGTAAAGATATAGTGTATTGCGTTGGTTCAAGCTCAACTGCAATACGGGATGACTATGTGGTATAAACATTTAGAATGGAGGTAGGTAGATGTTAATGAAAAAATCTTTCGGTCGTGTTTTTCTCACAGCAGCGGCAGTTGTTGTCTTGGTGCTTGCGGTGTGTATTCCTGCACAGAGCAAGACATTTAAGTGGGCATTTCAGTCTGATGCTGGTTCCATGGATCCTTATACGATGAATAACACCATGACGCTCGGCTTTACTGCAAACGTGTATGAAGGGTTGGTGCGTCATGCAAAAGACGAATCCATTGAACCTAGTTTGGCAACAGGCTGGGAGACGATTCAGCCAGACGTCTGGCGTTTTAATCTCCGTAAAAATGTCACCTTCCATGATGGATCTCCCTTCACGGCTGATGACGTAATTTTCTCCTGGAAAAGAGCGATCAGCAAGGGATCTGATATGAAATCCTTTGTCGCTGGCATTAAGGATATCAAGAAAATTGACGACAACACTATTGACATCATCACCAAAGGTCCATGGCCTCTTCTTCTCAATGATATCTTCCGATGGTATATCATGCCCAAGAAGTGGTGTGAAGATAACAATAGCGTGGAAGTGTCGGTTATGACTTCAACATCAGAAGAAACCTACGCTACTCGCCATACCAATGGTACAGGGCCATTCATGCTTAAAAGCAGGGAACCTCAGGTCAAGACGGTTATGGTGCCAAACCCTAACTGGTGGGATAAGAGAATTGACAACGTAACCGAGGCTGTGTTTACTCCCATAAAGTCAGCTGCTACCCGGGTTGCATCACTGCTTTCCGGGGAACTGGATATGATTTACCCGCTTCCTATTCAGGATGTTGCCCGCATTAAGAAAACTGCTGGATATCAGGCTATTGAAGGAATGGAAGTAAGAACAGTTTTTCTTGGTTTCGATACCTCTCGCGATGAGCTTCTTTTTTCCGACGTTAAGGGTAAAAACCCGTTGAAGGATGTTCGGGTTCGAAAGGCTATGTATCAGGCCATAGATATTGATGCTATCCATAAGAAGATTATGCGTGGCGCAAGCTGGCCAGCCGCCCTGATGATAGGTTCTAATATCAATGGTTTTGATCCGGAGCTCAACAAGCGTTTCCCCTTTGATCCGGAGGAATCAAAACGGCTCCTTGCTGAAGCGGGATACCCGGAAGGTTTCAGCATTGTACTGGATACCCCTAACGATAGATACGTAAATGACGAATCCATTAGTCAGGCAGTTGCGGCCATGCTGTCCAAGGTGGGAATCAAGTGCAAACTCAATGCTCAGACCAGATCGAAACACTTTGCCAAGATAGCCTCAATGGATACCAGCTTTTACCTCCTTGGCTGGGCTCCCATGAGTTTTGATATGCATAATACATACTTTAATAATGTAATGACCAACGGTACTACTATTTCTAACCCACAGCCGGGTCAGGGAAACTGGAATTGCGGGAATTACTCCAACCCAGAAGTGGATAAGCTCATAAACGCTATGACCTCTGAGATTGACCCGGCAAAACGTCAGGAAATCGTGAGCAAGGCGATGAAGATTCACAAGGACGATGTGGGGCATATTCCCCTTCACCAGCAAGCTTTGAGCTGGGGGGCCAGTGACAAGGTGACAGTACACCAGTCTGCAGATAACACTCTTAGCCTCCGCTGGATAACAGTTAAATAATTTTTGTAACTCTGATTGCATCGTAAAAAGTCTCTGCCTCCGTCATTCCCACGCAGGTGGGAATCCAGAACTCGGTGAAATAACTAGATTCCCGCCTTCGCGGGAATGACGAAACTTTGGATAAATGTAATTTTTGCGATACCATCACGAGTTAGTCAGCTCTAATATTCGTTGTTTTAGTAGCCAGGCCCGGCACAAATGAGTGTCGGGCCTTATCTATAGCACGGAGGAAGGTCCGGGATGATAGCATTTGTTATCAGAAGAATTCTACAGGCTGTTGTGGTGATGCTCTTAGTATCTCTCCTTTCTTTTACTCTTTTTCGCTACGTTGGAGACCCGGTCGTAAGCATGGTTGGCAGGGACACCACCTTTGAAGAAAGGGAAGCACTGCGTGGTGAACTGGGCTTGAACGACCCCGTGGTAATACAGTTCGCCCGTTTTGTGAAGAATGCTTCAATGGGAAATTTCGGCATGTCTTATGAACAGCGACGCCCCGTACTCGATCTCATCACCGAACGGGCACCTGCCACTATTGAGTTAAGTTTTGTCTCAGGACTCTTTGCACTACTTGTAGGCATATTTATGGGAGTGTACAGCGGGCTTCACAAAGACGGTTTTCTCAGTAAACTCTTTCAGTCGATATCGCTGGTGGGAATATCCCTACCTCCATTTCTCGTCGGTATTCTTCTCATTTATGGTTTTGCTGTGATACTTGGCTGGTTCCCTTCAATGGGACGGGGGGAGGTCGTAAAACTGGGATTCTGGTCCACCGGTTTTCTTTCCTACAGCGGAATAGTGTCCCTGGTACTTCCGGCTATCACCCTTGGGCTGTTCCAGATGACATTGATCATGCGCTTAGTTCGCTCAGAAATGCTCGAAGTTTTGCGCACCGACTATATCAAGTTTGCCCGTGCCAGAGGGCTTACCAATAGAGCTGTTCATTTCGGGCATGCCCTGAAGAATACTCTTGTTCCGGTTATTACTGTCACCGGGTTGCAGCTGGGACAAATTATTGCTTATTCAATCATTACTGAAACAGTGTTTCAGTGGCCGGGTATGGGATACCTTTTTCTGCAGGCAGTACAGCGAGTGGATTTGCCTGTAATGGGGGCCTACCTGGTACTGGTTGCTTTGATTTTTGTGATTATTAATTTCATCGTGGATTGTCTCTACTATGTTGTGGACCCTCGGCTTCGGATGGAAGGCCCCGTGGTTGCTTAGAGAATTTTTTCCGTTAACCAAAAAACCGTTTATAAGTTCCACGACAGCGGAGGCGATGTTGGAAGTTAATATCTACAGATACGTGACAAAACGATATACCAGAATCGTTGACAGTGACATCTTCTACAGTTTTCGACAATCACCAGTGACAGTGATTTCTGCCATAGTGACCATTGTGTATTTGGTTGCAACTCTATTTGCGCCACTGGTAGCCCCCCATGACTCTTATGACCTCACGAGTCTATCTCTGCTTGATGCTTTCCTGCCACCGGCATGGGTCGAGGGAGGGTCAATGAATTTTCTCCTGGGAACGGACGACCAGGGGCGTGGTATTCTCTCCACTATTATCTGGGGCTCAAGATTATCAATGGGAGTAGGTTTTGCTGCTGTCATATTCTCTGGTATTCTGGGTACAGCTCTGGGCCTCTTGAGCGGGTATGCAGGTGGGCGGTTGAACTCGTTTATTATGAGACTCGCCGAAGTGCAGCTTACCTTTCCGGCCATACTTATTGCCCTGCTGGTTGATGGTATCAGCCGTGGAGTGATGGATGTCTATGAAGCTGAGTCAATGGCTATCTATGTGGTGGTATTTTCCATAGGTATATCCTTCTGGCCTCAATATGCGAGGACGGTTCGTGCATCCACTATTGTTGAGATGGAAAAAGCATATGTGGAGGCTGCCCAGGTTGCCGGCAGGCACCCCGCAATCATAATGGCACGACATGTGCTCCCTAATGTTATGGGACCGGTGCTGGTCATTACCACTATCAACCTCGCCCTTGCAATTATCCTGGAGGCCACACTTTCTTTTCTGGGAGTCGGCATTCCTCCAACGGAACCATCTCTGGGAACTATGATCAGGATCGGCAATGATTATCTGTTTTCTGGAGAATGGTGGATAACTGTTTTTCCCGGAGCAGCCCTCGCGATATTGGTGCTTGCAGTAAACCTTTTGGGGGATTGGATGCGTGATGCATTCAATCCGAAATTACG
>DAOVUU010000082.1 GCA_030632405.1 Desulfobulbaceae bacterium
ACCTTTTTACGATATTGTCATTTTTCAAATGGCAAAAAAAAACTCGGCCATCAACACATACATTGAGGCCGAGCTTAATTCCGTAAAAGAATTGCTAAAAGCAATCCATTTGGAAATTGAAAAACTGATCAGGCAGTTGGATAGACGCTTACTCTCTTCCTGTTTTTCCCAAATGCTTCGAAAGTTACCACACCGTCTACCTTGGCAAATAATGTATAATCACGGCCACAGCCTACGTTTGTACCTGGGTGAATCCGAGTACCCAACTGTCTGATTATTATGCTCCCGGCTTTGACTGCTTCACCGCCAAATCGCTTAACGCCTCGCCTCTGACCATTACTGTCTCGACCATTCCTCGAGCTACCACCTGCTTTCTTATGAGCCATTTTGAACTCCTTATGAACGATGGCACCTCTTATTCCATCGTCTAATTTACTTTATATCTTATTAAAATTAAACGCTTATATCTTCAATCTTAAGCGCGGTGTAGGATTGTCTATGGCCTTTTTTCAACCGATATCCCTTGCGCCTCTTCTTTTTAAAGATAATAACTTTTTTCCCTTTACCCTGTTCTGCAATGGTTGCAGTTACCTTTGCATTATCAAGAACCGGCTGTCCAATTTTTACTTCTTCCCCATCAACAACCATGAGTACATCATCCAAATCGATGCTGTCTCCAACGCTTCCCTCCAGCTTTTCGACACGAACCTGATCACCTGAAGCAACCTGATACTGTTTGCCTCCTGTACGGACTATAGCATACATTATATAAACCTCATCTATGAATTCTTTATAAATCGAGAAAACTAATACAAGAACGGCATATAAGACCCTTATTCCACTCTGTTGTCAACACAATTCAGACCATTTTTTTCCGAAATTGAAGTTAAACTAAATACTCGAGACGTGCTTTTTCTTTTTCTTGACGAATAGCGCAGGCTCGAATAAATGCGGATTTTTTTCCATGTTTTGTTATAGAAACGGATGTCTTGCCTTGTTTTCCCTGATGGGTTACCCAACTCACTTCATACCTTTTCAGTTTCTCATTCAGACGTACTCCGACAACTCCTGTTCCGGAATTACTTACCGTCACCATATGCTTATTAGTGCGCACTTTACCTAATTTTTTCTCGGTTTTATCACGCCAGGAGATAGCCGACAACAGACTGGAATACCTTCCGCCACATTTTTTATCAGAGAAAAACTTGGAGTAGGTTTTTCCCAAAAACCTGACACGCACATACCAGCCATGGGTCCTTTTTGATTCTTGGTCAATCCTTGCTATATCTTTATGCTTTTCCAGCAGAATTTTTTGCTTTTTATCATCTTCCATATTAAACCTTAATAGATTGAAACTTTACGTGCACTTTAACTCTGGTTGACATTTAGAAACTCAGGGATATGAAAACAAGAAAGAAAATTTTGTACTATAATTTTTTTTCTACCGATATAAGAAACACTGTTCTGATTAATTGCACCCTGTAATCACTTCTAACACCGTAACAACGGCAGCAAGACGGCATAAGTACCCTGGTAGTGAATTATATGTTCATAATTTTAAAATCCCTTTTCTGTTTCGAAGTCTTCGCTTATCTGTTGTTTTTTATGACAGACTTTCAGGAGTAAGGTACTAAAAAGACCGATGATAGGGCGTGAAAAATCACAGTCCAACTACAATCATTTTATTTAACCGTTACTTTTTTAACTCAAATAACAAAATAACGGGAAGATCAATAAACTCAGCATTATTAATAGTAATACACAATATCGAAAAAACACAAACCCTGACAACATCATATTGCGGTTTTAATAGTTGTTCACATACTGAAAGTCAACTATTTTTTCATATATAATGAAAGTATAATTATATTTTTCGATACAACCGGGGATGATTTTTTAATTCGTAGATCTTATTCTAAACTCAATATACGAGAATAATTTTGAATTTGATTTATAAACACCTGGAAAATGGATGCATCAGAAACACATCCCCAATCAATAAATATACAATAACTCAGTATTTACAAAAATGATTTCGAACGAACCATCCATAGACGAACTTTTATTAACTATACAGAAATTACGTTCCGGGGAAGGCTGTCCCTGGGACAGACGACAGACAACCATATCATTGATCGAATATTTCCAGGAAGAATTCAACGAACTGATGGATGCAATCAGAAATCAGGACTTTCCAAATATCTGTGAAGAGTCGGGAGATCTACTCTATCTCATCTTAATGATCTCTGAAATTAGCAAAGAAAATGGTGAATTCCATTTTCCAGACGTTGTACGTATGATTAATGAAAAACTGATCCGACGTCATCCCCATGTTTTTGCCGGACAATCATATAAAAACGAAGAAGATCTCATAAAACAGTGGCAGCAGATCAAAACAGATGAGAAGAAAAAGAATCTGTTTGACACAACCCTCCCCAAAATGTAATATGTGGAGTTTTGGTTAATAGTGCCTCAGAAACCTCTTTCTTGTTTTTTATAAAATATTTTTTGAAAGTACTGATCCTGTTAACGGGATTAGAGCCCTACTCCAGAAACCCTGTCATAAAAAACAAGAAACCGGGTAATGTATTTTTAAATTATATGGTTAAATATATCTCCATGGTACTTATACCCCCTTGTTGGGTGCTTGACTTAAAAGGTTTATCGTTTTGTCATGAACCGTTGGCAATTAATGAGTTTTAAAATGTAAAAAGCTGTACCACCTTCTTGCTCTTGGAAAATTAAAAGAACAATTTTTCAAGGGCCGAGAACTGCGGAGCGCTCCGCATTAAAAAGAGTCCATAAGGAGGAACAAATGCGCAGATACGAAACTATCTACATTCTTCGCCCTAATCTTGGGGAAGAGGAAATTTCCAAAGTAATTGAAAACACAAATCAGATTATTCTCGATGAGGAAGGCACCATTATTGAATTAAATAAATGGGGCATGAAAAAACTTGCATATCTCATCAAAAAAGAGAGCCTGGGCTACTATGTGTATTGCGATTATGCAGGTATGCCAGCAGCCGTTTCTGAAATCGAACGAAAGTTCAGAATTGACGATGCTGTGTTGAAATATATGACTATTAAAACTGCCGTAGCGATCTCAGAAGACCAGATTCAGCAGGCGATCGGGGCTGTTTCCGCACGGGAGATCGAAGCGCAGGAAGCTGAAGTTGCCGGAGATGAGTCTGCACCGGAAGAGCCTACCAAAGTTACCGAAAAGAAGGCTGCGCCGGAAGAACCTACTAAAGTTACCGAAAAGAAGGATGCGCCGGAAGAACCTACTAAAGTTACCGAAAAGAAGGATGCGCCCGAAGAGCCAGCCAAGGTTACCGAAAAAAGTGAAGCAGTTCCCGCAGTTGAAACAGAGACTAAATAACAATTCGATTATAGATAATATATCCAGTCCAGGAGGGTTAAACAATGGCTCAGAGACCGCAGAAAAAATTATTCTCACGCAAAAAAGTCTGCCGATTTTGTGGTGATAAAAACCTAGAAATAAACTATAAAGATGTCAAAATACTACGTAATTTTGTTTCCGAAAGGGGAAAGATCATTCCACGTCGTATAGTGGGGACCTGCGCTACACATCAGCGTCAATTATGCGAAGCAATTAAACAGGCCAGACAGATCGCATTTTTGCCATATTCAGGCTCAACACAGGGTTAAAATGGCAGGGCATACCGTGAGTGACAGTGGACCTGATAAACCTGGAATAAGTCGTATTCTAAACACAATACTGATTATTGCGCTCATATTAGTGCTCCCAGGTATCCAATGGTCCTATTTTGGATGGCTCCATATATTAATTCCCCTGCTCTCTTTTTTTCTATTGAGTAGATATGGATTTCATTTAGGAAACCGATTACTACTCACGGCCCTGGCACTCGCTTTTGTGATCTTTCTGATTATGCAGAGGGTAGATTTTTTTTTCCTCTCTCTGTCTTTGCTGCCGGTCGGATATGTTCTGGTTCACGCCGTAAACCACAAAGATTCCCCAGCCATGAGTGGTCTAAAAGGTGCTCTCACATTAGCGGGGTGCTGGTTTATAGCTTTTGCTGGTCTTTCAATCGGTTCCGAGGTATCGTTTTATACACAATTGATCAACACCCTGGATACAGGCATAAGTGAAGCCCTGCACTATTATAGAACCAGTACAACTGTATCTTCAGAGACCCTGATGCTTTTAGAGAGCACATTGCTGCAAATGAAGATAATAGTGCCGATAATTATGCCTGCCATGCTGGGAAGCTTTATCCTGTTTATCACGTGGTTTACCATGGTTGCCGGCAACAAAATGATCGAAAAAATATGTGGCAAGGCGCCCTGGGAGCAGTACAGCCACTGGCAACTTCCAGATAAACTCATTTGGATTATTATCCTGTTTGGAGTCCTGGCACTTGTTTCTACATACCCTCTTAGAAAGATTGGTGTAAATGGATTGATTTTATCAGCCATTGTTTACTGTTTCCAAGGTTTGTCAATCGGTGTGTTTTTCATGCAAAAATGGAATATCCCCACTGTCTTCAGAGTGTTTTTTTATGTGATGATTGTATTTCAATCATTTGGAACAGTACTTCTCCTCTTTCTGGGAATTGCAGATATCTGGTTTAATTTTCGCAAACTTCATATCGCAATAGACGACACAACTACTTAATTTAACAACTATTTATACCACTGCTATGAATATTATTCCGGTATTATATCAGTGGGTTATATGCATACTTACAGGAGTTTAAAATGGAGCTCATTCTAAAGGAAACAATAAGTTCACTTGGGCAGGAAGGTGATGTTATTACTGTCAAAGCTGGTTACGGTAGAAACTATCTACTCCCACAGGGGAAAGCCCTCCTTGCCAATAAAGAGAATCTGGCAATAGTAGAGCAAAACAGAGCTGCTATTGCAGCCAGACTCGAAAAAGAGCAAAAAATTGCAGAGAAAATCGCTAAAAAGATTTCCGGCCTTGATATAGTCATGGCACAACTTGCCGGTGAAGACGAGCGTCTTTTTGGTTCAGTCACCAATGCGGATATCTGCGACAAACTTGCTGAACTCAATGTAAAATTGGATAAAAGACAAATTATTCTGCCGGATCCCATTAAAACTCTGGGAGAGACAAAAGTTCAAGTCAAGGTTGGTTTTCAGGTTTCCACAGAGATCACAGTAAAGGTAATACCACTGCAAACTGAGGAGTAAGCTGCCCGAGCCTTAGAAAAATTGCCTTCCCTCCCAATATCTGCGTTATGCGATAAATTTTATCCTCCGATAAGCGAGGCATGAGACATCGAGATATCAACCATATGCCTCCGGTAAAATTTTCCTTCTGCCTTGATATTGAACGAAAACTCTAATTTTTCAAGGCACCCTTATGATCAGAAAAAAGCAGTGAATAAATTCTAAGGTAGCGAGGTAGTGATCAAATATTACACACCAAAGGGCGTTACCTTCATGGTGTGTTTTTGTTTATTCAATCTCATTTCCGCAGGTACCCATTAATTGATCCTTTTACAGATATGAACGAATATTCCCATATGGCAGAACCGACCAAACCCGTTGTGGCCGGAAAAGTCCCTCCCCAAAATGTAGAGGCTGAACAGGCTGTTCTCGGCTCAATTCTTCTAAAAGCCGAAACTTTCGGTCCTGTACTTGAGATATTAAAACCTCATGACTTTTACAAGGACAGCCATAAAATAATTTTTGAAGTAATGGTCGATCTTTTCGAAAAAAATGACCCTCAAGATGTACTGACAGTATCAAATCTTTTGCGAGATAAAAATAAACTCGACAATATCGGTGGTTCAACATATCTCGCCACCTTAACCTCTATAGTCCCTGTTACTGCGAATATCTCCAGCTATGCAAAAATTATTCGAGAAAAATCAATCCTGCGTCGGTTAATAGAGGTTAACAGTGATATTGCAGCACGATGCTATGAAGAACAGAATGATATAGATATCCTGGTCGATGAAGCCGAACAGGCTATCTTTGATATTGCCGGGCAAAAAGGAGGGCAAAATTTTACTTCGATTAAATCGATTGTGCCGGAGGCGTTTGCTGCAGTTGAACAGCTTTACAAAAGAAAAGAGCTCATCACAGGTGTCCCCACCGGATATATCGAAATTGATAAAATGACAGCAGGTTTACAACCGTCCGACTTGATAATAATTGCCGCTCGACCTTCAATGGGCAAAACCTCCCTAGCAATGAATATAGCCCAACACGCTTCCCTTATCGAAAAAATCGGGGTAGCAGTTTTCAGCCTTGAGATGTCTAAAGAGCAACTGGTAATGCGTCTTTTGAGTTCAGCCGGTCGAATAGACTCCCAGCGAATCCGTACAGGAAAACTCCTCAACGAAGATTGGCCAAAGCTTACAAGAGCGGTGGGGATGCTCTCAGAAGCACCTATCTATCTGGATGACACACCGGCCATATCTGTTCTTGAAATGAGAGCAAAAGTCCGAAGACTTGCAGCGCAGCATGAAATAGGTCTTATTATAGTAGACTATCTTCAACTAATGCAGGGAAGAGGTCGTATTGAAAACAGGACACAGGAAATCAGTGAAATTTCTCGATCCCTTAAAGCTCTTGCAAAAGAACACAATGTGCCGGTGGTTGCCCTTTCTCAGCTCAACAGGGGGCTTGAGGGCCGATCAGATAAAAGGCCAATGATGTCGGATCTCAGAGAATCAGGGGCAATTGAGCAGGACGCCGATGTAATCTGCTTTATCTATCGTGATGAAGTTTACAACAAATCTGAAGAAAACCCAGATATTGGTATAGCCGAAGTGATCATAGGAAAACAGAGAAATGGTCCAACTGGTTCCGTTAAACTCACCTTTATTAAAGAATTCACCATGTTTGAAAATATGTCGAGATACGAAGAACATGAAGAGCTTATGTAAAGTAGATTCTACTTTATGGTGAACTCCTAAACCTCCTGCAAATATTTTTCCTCCACCTCCAGTTTTGAGGCTGTTAAAATGACAACCAGCAACTTAAGCATCGACAAGTATGATTTTAAAACCATTGAAAAAAAATGGCAGAACCACTGGGAACAAAAAAATACCTACCGTGTCGACGAAGACGTGTCCAAAGAAAAATATTATGTCCTCGAGATGTTCCCTTACCCTTCCGGGCGTATTCATATGGGGCATGTCAGGAACTACTCGATCGGTGATGTTATAGCCCGATACAAACGTCTGCATGGTTTTAATGTGCTTCACCCTATGGGCTGGGACGCATTCGGGCTACCAGCGGAAAACGCAGCCCAAAAAAACAACAGCCATCCCGCAAAATGGACCTATTCCAACATCACCTACATGCGCAACCAGCTCCGTCAACTCGGTCTTTCGTATGACTGGGACCGGGAGATTGCAACCTGCGACCCCGAATATTACCATTGGGAACAGCTCCTATTTATTGAAATGTTTAAAAAGGGCTTAGTCTATCAGAAAGTGAACACTGTCAACTGGTGTGAATCATGCCAGACTGTGCTTGCCAATGAACAAGTTATAGAAAGTTGCTGCTGGCGGTGCGATCAATTGGTGCAACCCCGCAAAATGAACGGATGGTTTTTCAAAATTACAGATTATGCTGAGGAGTTACTTGAAGGTCTTGATACATTGCCAGGTTGGCCGGAAAAAGTTTCCACTATGCAGCGTAATTGGATTGGTAAATCGACAGGACTGACCTGTGAATTTGCCGTAGACGGTATGGACTGTACTATCCCGATTTTTACAACCCGTCCGGACACAATTTTTGGCGTGACTTTTATGTCTATCGCCCCTGAACATCCCCTTTTGGACACTCTTATTGATGGTAGCGATAGCAAAGAGCCTGTTCTCAAATTTGTGGGAGACATTCTTGCGGAGAAACAACGTCAAAATCTAGAAGATGAACCCGAAAAAAAAGGAGTTTTTACAGGGCGTTACTGTATTAATCCATTCAACAGCCAGAAAATACCCATCTATGTTGCCAACTTTGTTCTCATGGAATATGGCACCGGCGCGGTTATGGCAGTCCCTGCCCACGATGAGAGAGATTTTGAATTTGCCAGAAAATACAAATTAGCAATAGCACCGGTCGTTATACCTGACGGAGCAGACCTCGACCCGGATACCATGGCGGAAGCCTCCACCATTCCAGGTACTCTGGTCAACTCAGGTCAGTTCAGTGGCATGGATTCTATTGTCAGTCAAGCTGCAATTATACAATACGCCAGAGACAACAAAATCGGAGGTCCACACGTTACCTACAGGTTAAGGGATTGGGGGATTTCCCGGCAACGATACTGGGGTGCTCCTATCCCAATGATTCATTGTGTTGACTGTGGTGTTCAGCCTGTACCTGTCGCCGACTTACCGGTCCTGCTTCCTGAAGAC
>DAOVUU010000359.1 GCA_030632405.1 Desulfobulbaceae bacterium
ACATCAAGAACGTTTGGTGTGATAAAAGCAGGCAGGGAGGGTCCAAGACGGATATCTTTTATACCCAGGCTGAAAAGGGTGAGAAGGATAACAACTGCCTTCTGCTCATACCAGGACAGAATCATTGACAGAGGCAGGTCATTTACATCGCACTCAAATGCCCCTGCAAGGGCTACTGCTATCTGGATAGCGGAGTAGGCATCGTTGCACTGGCCAACATCAAGCAGGCGGGGAATACCCCCTATGTCGCCAAGTTTTTTGTCGAAGAATCGGAATTTACCACAGGCCAGGGTGAGTACCATGCAGTCTTTCGGGGTCTGCTCAACAAAATCGGTGAAGTAGTTACGGCCCGGCTTGGCACCGTCACATCCGCCTACGAGGAAGAAGTGGCGGATCGCTTTACTCTTAACAGCCTCAATTACCTTGTCGGCAACTCCAAGGACAGCGTTGCGGGCGAACCCGACCATGACACTATCTTTGTCTGTATCTTCGCTGAAACCCGGCAAAGCAAGAGCGCGTTCAATAACAGGAGTGAAATCTTTATCTTCTCCGATATGAACAACATCAGGCCAGCCCACGAGACCTGTTGTAAATACATTGGCCTTATAGGAATCTTTCGGTTTCTGGATACAGTTTGTGGTAAAGAGTATGGCACCCGGGAATTCGGGGAATTCCTTGGCCTGATTCTGCCAGGCAGTACCGTAATGTCCATAAAAATGGTCATATTTCTTTAATTCAGGATAGCCATGACATGGCAGCATTTCACCATGGGTATAGATATTGATTCCTTTACCCTCGGTTTGTTTCAACAGCATCTCGAGATCTTTCAGATCATGACCGGTTACCGCGATGGCTTTTCCCGCTTTTGCTCCCAGGGGTACCTCTGTGGGGACAGGATGTCCATAGGTCTCGGTATTACCGGCATCAAGTAACTCCATTGCCTTCAGGTTAACTTCACCGCATTTGAGTGTAATGCCAACCAGTTGCTCAAGAGTCTGGCCGCTTTTTGTGAATTCTGCCATGGTTTCGTAAATATACGAATAGACAGAATCATCTTCTTTGCCGAGAATTGCTGCATGGTCTGCATATGCTGCCAGACCGCGCATACCGTATACAGTGATCTGTTTGAGTGAGCGGAGGTCTTCATTTTCGTCCAGACTGTTCATGAAGTCCAGTCCCTGACCCTGGGCTGTCAGAGCGCCCACAGAATCTCCGGGGGTGAAGTTGGCGGCAGCAGCTTCAAAATCAACATTGCCGCCGGCAGCTTTTATTTTTTGCTTCAGTTCTTCGCGCAACTCTACTGTTTTATTGATCCAGGTCTGAAATCGGTTGGGGTCAAAGTCGACATTGGTGAGACAGGCAAAAATAGCTTCAGAGGTAAAACGGTCAATAGCGTTGTCAACTATACCATTTTTACGGGCTTCAACTGCTACTACTGATAATCCCTGGACTGCGTAGGTGAGAAGATCCTGCAGAGCTGCAACATCTTCAGTTTTTCCACAGACGCCGACTATGGTACAGCCGATTCCTTTTGCAGTCTGTTCGCATTGGTTACAAAACATGGTGTCCTCCTTGAGACAAATTTATCTGTTATTATGATAATGCTCGGTTACGTTAAACATGAAAATTGAGCCTGGCAAAAAAAAGTGGTTCCTGGCAAGCTTTGTGGAGAATGTACAATATGGATATTTCTTTATCTTTGACCTAGGTCAAGATGGATCTTTTTTTGGTCTTTATTTGTGAAATTAAGTGGCTGTGTTGGAAGAGTGGTTGGTCTTTAGCGGTTAGTAACCAACTGCCAATAGCCTAAAAGCTGCCATTCGCCAGAATAACCAACAGACAGGAGGTACTGCCATCATAAGGTGCCAGATCATAGCTTCCAAAATCTTTGACAATTTGTAAGCCGGCCTGGTTAAAAAGAGAGAGCCACTCTTCATGGGATAAAGCGGCGATTGAGAAAAAGTGGTTCCAGTCCTGGTTGTCCTCCCCCTGCTGTGCCGGTCGGATGCGATATCTTTCCTCGATGGTGATGGTTCTTGTCCGGGCAGAGTATTGCTTTAAAATTTCCTTGATGATTTTCCCCCCACCCGGCCTGTTGAACATCTGGAACTGGAATATTTCCCCCTTATGGGATCTGAGCTGATTATCCGGTATAAAAAGCTGGAGGTAAAGTTTTCCTCTGTCAGTTAACAGGGATCTGCACTTTCTAAGGCAGGTGAGAGCATCTGTTTTCTTGTATAGAAGGTTGAGTGTATTATAGGGAATCAGGATTGCATCGAAAAAATATTTAAATGCAAGTTGCTGCATATCCATACAGATATAACTGCAGTTGTCATTCTGCTTTTTATCCGCTTTTTTCAGCATATGAAGGGAGTTATCGATACCGGTAACAGTTCTGTTTTTTCCGGTAAGTGTCCCTGTTACCCGTCCGGTTCCGCAGCCCAGTTCAAGGATGGAACATTTCTCCGGCAGATATTTGCTGTAGAACCCAATATCGTCTCTAAAACTTTCCATTTCGATGTCGTAAAGATCGGAGTAAAATTCCTTCGTCAGCGGAGAGAATTGAGTTTCCGGTTCATCGTCGTAGCTTGAATATATTTTCATCTGGAAACTTCCTTTTGACCTGTCCATTAAAGGCTTTGAATTGACTGTTTATAAAGTCACTATAACATGGAGTAGTTTTAAAAAATCTATTAAGCAGGAATTTCTCTTGCAAAACATAGCCAACAAGTGTAAATACCCACCTCAAATGTGGTAATAGAAATCATTATTAATGTAAAGGAGAGAATTATGGAAAAGTATGTTTGTTCGGTATGTGGTTATGTTCATGAAGCAGGTGCGGCTCCCGAGAAATGTCCTCAGTGTGGTGCAGCGTCAAGCAAATTTAAAGTACAGGGTGATGAAGCGACCTCATGGGCCGATGAGCATGTGATTGGCGTTGCCGAAGGTGTTGATGCTGAAATACTTGAAGGTCTTCGTGCAAACTTCACAGGTGAATGTACAGAAATCGGCATGTATCTTGCCATGAGCCGTCAGGCTGATCGTGAAGGTTACCCGGAAGTGGCTGAAGCCTATAAAAGGATAGCCTTTGAAGAGGCTGAGCACGCTGCAAAATTTGCTGAATTACTCGGAGAAGTTGTAGTGGCTGATACAAAAGCCAACCTGGAAGCCCGGGTAGCAGCGGAGCACGGTGCCTGTGCCGGGAAAAAAGCTCTGGCAGTCAGGGCAAAAGAGCTAAACCTTGATGCCATCCATGATACAGTACATGAAATGTGTAAGGATGAAGCACGGCATGGACAATCTTTTGCAGGGCTTTTGAAAAGGTATTTCTAGAAATAGCGTCGTAAAAAATCTCCATTTTCTTCGTCTCTGCAAATATTCTATCATTACGACGTACTATAGTACGCCAAAATAATAGAA
>DAOVUU010000196.1 GCA_030632405.1 Desulfobulbaceae bacterium
GGCGATGAAAATGATTGACCAGGAAGGGGCTGGTATTGTTCTCTATATGCGCCAGGAAGGCAGAGGAATTGGTCTTGTGAATAAGTTGAAGGCATATTGCCTGCAAGACAACGAAGGGGTGGATACCGTCGAAGCAAATCATAGGCTGGGATTCAAAAGCGATCTCAGAGACTATGGTATAGGAGCACAGATTTTGCGTGATCTGGGGGTCAGGAAAATGGCAATTCTGACTAATAATCCCAAAAAAATAGTTGGCCTTGAAGGGTATGGTCTTGAAGTCGTAGCACGTTTCCCCCTGGAGATGGAAGCAGGTGTAGAAAATAAAGAGTACTTGCTCTGTAAACGTGATCGTATGGGACATCTTATAGAGGTTGAAGATTGATGGCGTCGTATTCGAACGAGACTTATCAAATAGAGTAAAGGTGAAAAAATGGCTAACATTATCGAAGGAAATCTCAGGGCGGATGGAAAAAAATTCGCAATAATAGTGGCACGGTTTAACTCTTTTATAAGTGAGAAACTGCTGGAGGGGGCGCTGGACAGCCTGATTCGTTCAGGAGCTCTTGATGCTGATATCGATGTTGTAAGGGTACCCGGAGCTTTTGAAATCCCGCTGATTGCTAAAAGACTTGCCGGTTCTCAGAAGTACGATGCTGTAATTGTTTTAGGTGTAGTCATCAGGGGGGCCACTCCGCATTTCGATGTGGTAGTAAGTGAAGTATCAAAAGGTACGGCCCATGTCAGTCTCGATACGGGTGTTCCTGTCCTTTTTGGGGTGTTAACCACGGAAACTATTGAACAGGCCATTGAAAGAAGCGGGACTAAGGCAGGGAATAAAGGCGCAGAAGTTGCAATTGCTGCAATAGAAATGGCAAATTTGATTGAACGTTTAGTCTGAGTTAGTAACTAAAGCGAGTTATGCCAGTAACCCAGGTTGATAGGCTGAAGCAAAGGACAGACTGAAGGCTGTTGCAGTTCCTTCAGCCTAAACAACCTATTGATTTAACACAATGAACTTAAGATGATCTCCTTGTTTTTTATAACAAACTTTCAGCAGTAAGGTATTAACTGAATATGGGAACACGTCGTAAGTCCAGAGAAGCCGCTTTGCAGTTTCTCTATCAGAATGATTTTGTTAAAGTTGCAGATGCTGGAGACGATCTGGAATTGGTTGAATCCTTTCAGCTTTTTTGTTTGTTATATCAGGTTAACAAGAAGGCGAGACCCTATGCACTGGAGTTGATCCAAGGTGTTCTCGCCGGAATCGAAAAGATCGATGAGTTGATCCGTTCAGCCGGAAGTCAGTGGCGCCTGTCCCGGATTGCCCCGACAGACAGGAACCTGATGCGTATAGCCGTATTTGAAATGAGCCAGATGGACGATGTACCACCCCAGGTTGCCATTAATGAGGCGGTAGAAATTGCGAAGCGGTTTGCCGGAGATGAATCCCCTCGTTTTATCAACGGAGTACTCGATGCCGTAAAAAATAATTTCCCCTAGTAAACTCTCTGCCATACACCATTTGCGCGTCTTGCATTTATTTTGAATTCCGAGTACATCTTTGTGCGGAAATTCACCTTTTAAATAAAGTAAATACAAGGATATTCGAGGCGCATGGCCAAAAAAAGCATACCCCAAAAGCCGGGATTGAAGCAGGAAGCTTTAGCAGTCTTCGGTATTTTCTTATCACTTTTTATAGTTCTCAGTCTTTTAACCAGCAGCCTTAAGTTGGAAAAGAACTGGTGCGGCGAAATTGGGTTGTTGATTGCCGGAGTCCTCTTTGGTTTCACTGGCTGGGGTGCATATCTGTTGCCTGCACTGATGCTGCTTCTCTCCATCTTTTTCTTCAGTCCGCAGATGTCCTTTGAACGTCTGCCTCAGATTACCTTAGGTCTTACAGGAGCGATTATTTCCTTTTGCGGCCTTCTTTCCTGCCTGGCAATAAAGGATCCAATTCTGATTGAGACCGGGGGGTTTCTGGGTAAGACCGGGTTTACACTGCTCAATTCTGTAATGGGAGATGGTGGGACTATCATGGTGTTTTTTCTGTTTTTTTTGATTGCCCTGATGCTTGCCGCACAGTTTTCTCCTTACAGGCTGCTTACCTTTATCTGGCAGATGGCCAAAAGAGCAGTTCTGTTTGTTAAAAGTGTTCCGGGCGTGAGGAAAGAGAGAAGAACCAGGAGGAGAGAAAAGAAAATTGTAGCCAGGGAAAAGCCGGTCGAGCAACCCATAGAGCAGCAGGCAATGCTATCGCAGACGGTTCCGGTGGTAAAAGAAATTGTTTCCGTTGCCAAAAGAAGTGGTGGTGACGAAGAATTTGCCGCTAAGCCAGTTGCCCGTGGTGACTGGAAATTGCCTCCTCTTTCCCTGCTCGGGGAAGATCTGCAGGTACATACCAAGATAGATAAAGAGGTGTACTATAAGATTTCCAAGCAACTTGAGCAGAAATTGAGAAATTTTGGAGTCTCGGGAAAGGTGGTTGGGATTTCTCCCGGGCCTGTAGTGACGACGTATGAGTATGCCCCCGCACCAGGCGTAAAAATTAATAAAATTGTTGGTCTTGCCGATGACCTCGCCCTGGGATTGAGGGCAAGATCTGTGAGGGTAGTGGGTTCCGTTCCCGGGAAAGCAGCACTTGGAGTGGAAATTCCTAATGAAGACAGAAAGGTAGTTTATATCCGTGATCTTATCGGTTCAGAAGATTACAGAAAGACTCGTAATAAATTGTCAATTGCTCTCGGACTGGATGTGGTTGGGAATCTGTCCATGGCTAATCTGGCGAAGATGCCCCATCTTCTGATTGCCGGGGCAACCGGAGCTGGTAAAAGTGTTGGAATAAATACGATAATTGCTTCTGTGCTGTATAATGCTACTCCGCAGGAGGTTCGTTTTCTGATGGTGGATCCAAAGCGCATAGAACTCTCCGGATATGAGGGGATACCCCATTTACTTCACCCTGTAGTCGTAGATCCAAAACTTGCATCGAGGGCGTTAAACTGGGCCGTGAGAGAAATGGAGCGGAGGTATAAGCTGCTTGAGGAAAGTAAGGTGAAGAGTTTCGATTCATATAATGAGGTTGCAGAAGAAAAAATGCCCTATATCGTCATTGTGGTTGATGAACTTGCCGATTTGATGATGGTTGCCTCAAAAGATGTTGAAGCGGCTATCGCACGACTGGCACAGATGGCAAGAGCGGCGGGCATGCATATGATCCTTGCTACCCAGCGACCATCGGTGGATGTATTGACAGGACTGATAAAAGCGAATTTCCCGACGAGAATTTCTTTTAAAGTGGCCTCCAAAATCGATTCCAGGACCATTCTTGATAACTCCGGGGCGGAGCATTTGCTCGGGTCGGGAGATATGCTTTTTCTTGCCCCTGGTACTTCAAGTTTAAAACGTATACACGGGGCGTATATTTCAGAGAAGGAAACAGCCGATATTGTAGAATTCTGGAAGAAACAGGGGAGTTCTACCTACGATGATTCAGTCATTGATGAAATTGAGCGGGAGGATAACGGCAGTAATGAGTCTGGAGATGAGGAATATGATGAACGTTATGACGAGGCAGTCGCCATTGTAACTGAGGCTGGTCAGGCATCAATCTCCATGGTTCAGCGGCGGTTGAGAGTTGGTTACAACAGGGCTGCAAGAATGATTGAGCGAATGGAAATGGAAGGTGTTGTCGGTCCTGCGGACGGTGCTAAACCACGACAGGTTATTGTGCGGGATAGTTATGTCTGAACTTCGGTTGTTTCTTTATAAATTTCTTGACAATTACCCTCCGACCATATATAAAAAACTCTCATGGAAAATGAGTAGCCATTCATTGTTGTGCCAGCTATGTTGTTAGGCTGTATGTGCATCGATAAATGATTATTGCGTTACCCGCTTGTAGGCTTTTTAGCCAAACCTGCGTGTAATCGAATGTTTTTGTAGTAGTTTTTATGAGTGTATCGTTTTAGTTGACCCTGTCGGTTCAGGGTCACAACAGTTAATACAAACTGAGGAGGTAGTTTAATGCCAAGTTATGTAGAGCCTGCCAAATGTGATGGTTGCAAGGGCGGAGACAAAACCGCGTGCATGTACATCTGTCCGAACGATCTGATGGTTTTGAATGTCGAGACAATGCTGGCATACAACCAGGAACCGGATGCGTGTTGGGAGTGTTATTCCTGTGTTAAGATTTGTCCGCAGGGAGCTATTTTCGTTCGTGGTTATGATGACTTTGTGCCTATGGGTGGTCAGGTTCATCCGATGAGATCTTCTGATTCCATCATGTGGACCGTTAAGTTTCGTAACGGCAACATGAAGCGTTTTAAGTTTCCAATCCGCACCACTGCTGAGGGTGCTGCCAACGCTTATGGGGCTGAGAAAGGACCTGATCTGGACGACGAATGTCTGCTCCTTGAAGCTGATCTTCCCACCCCTAAATAAGCTGAGTTAGAAGGTTTTAACTGAAAAATCTTATTATTTTAAGGAGATTTAAAAATGGCATTACCTAATAAACCAAAAGGTGAGCTAAAAGCCGATGTGAACCCGGAAGTCGTCGAGCAGGATGTAGACGTACTTATCATCGGCGGTGGCATGGCTGCTTGTGGAACCGCTTTTGAGATTAAGAAGTGGGCTCCGGAAGATCTGAAAATTGTACTCGTTGACAAGGCCTCACTTGAGCGCTCTGGTGCTGTAGCGCAGGGGCTCTCTGCTATCAACACCTATATCGGTGAAAACCCGATTGAAGATTACGTGAAAATGGTGCGAAACGATCTCATGGGCGTTGTTCGTGAAGATCTTATCTATGACTGTGGTCGTCACGTTGATGAGTCTGTCAAATTGTTTGAAGAGTGGGGACTGCCGATCTGGAAGAAAGATGCTGACGGCGAGAACCTGGATGGTGCTAAGCCTGCTAAAACCCTGCGTGAAGGTGGAACTCCGGTACGTACAGGTAAGTGGCAGATCATGATCAACGGTGAGTCCTACAAGTGTATCGTTGCTGAGCCGGCGCAGACTGCTCTGGGGCCTGATAATGTTATTGAGCGTGTTTTTATTGTTAAGCTTCTGCTTGACAAAAATAAACCCAACCAGATTGCCGGTGCTGCAGGCTTTTCCGTCCGTGAAAATAAGGTACACATCTTCCGCTGCAAGACTGCTATGGTTGCCTGCGGCGGCGCGGTTAATATTTTCCGTCCTCGTTCTACAGGTGAAGGTAAGGGGCGTGCATGGTATCCGGTATGGAACGCAGGTTCCACATACACCATGTGTGCTCAGGTTGGCGCTACTCTGACCATGATGGAAAATCGTTTCACCCCGGCCCGTTTTAAAGATGGTTACGGACCTGTTGGAGCCTGGTTTCTCCTGTTCAAGGCCAAAGTTACTAACGGTCTTGGTGAGTATTTTGCGATGGGTGATTCCGCCAAGGAAGAATTATCAAAATACATGCCATATGGTGGATCACCAGTTACTCCGACATGCCTGCGTAATCACTTGATGATTAAAGAATTGAAAGCAGGTCGTGGGCCTCTCTATATGGCTACCGATATTGCCCTGAATGCATTTGTAGACGAGCGTCGTGAAGCCGGTATGGATGAGAAGAAACTGAAGAAGTTCTGGAAACATCTTGAGTCTGAAGCCTGGGA
>DAOVUU010000377.1 GCA_030632405.1 Desulfobulbaceae bacterium
AGATAAGACTCAAAGACATTGCCCGAATAACAGACAGATTCGAGGATAAAGAAAACTCCATCCTGCTGAATGGAAAACGGGCGGGACTGCTGCAGATCAACAAGAACAAATCAGAAGATGCCATTTCCATAATGGATCAGGTAAAGGCATTCGTTGCGGATGAAAAGAAAGCAGCACCTCCAGGAGTAGAACTGATCATTACTCAGAATATCACTAAAGTCGTCAGAGACCGGCTTAACATGCTGGCCGTCAACGGATTGCAGGGGTTGTTTCTGGTCTTTTTAACACTCTGGCTTTTCTTTAATATCAGAATGTCATTCTGGGTGGCCATGGGCTTGCCGGTCTCTTTTCTGCTGACCTTTTTCTTTATGAAACAGATAGACTTTTCCTTGAACATGATCTCCATGGTTGGTCTGCTCATCGCTATCGGCATATTGATGGATGATGCTATCGTTATCGCTGAAAACGTGGCAGCCCACCTCGAAAAAGGGAAAAAACCGCTTAATGCAACCATTGACGGCGTCTTTGAGGTGGCAGGAGGCGTCTGGGCCTCCTACCTTACCACTCTTTTTATCTTTGGTGCTCTTGCTCTCAGTATGAAAGGTGATATCGGCAAGGTACTCTATGCGATCCCTGTTGTTCTTATCCTCACCCTCAGTGTCAGTCTGATTGAGGCCTTTGCAATTCTACCCAACCATTTATCCCATTCCCTCAAAAACTACACACCCGGTCGACAATCTCAATTCCGCCAAAGTTTCAATAATAAACTGGAGTGGATAAAAGAGCATATTTTAGGCAGGATAGTAGATCAGGTGGTCAGCTGGAGATATCTTTTTTTAGGATGTGTCATTTTTCTTTTTTTAGCATCGCTCTCAATGATTGGCGGTGGTTACCTTAAGGTCAAGGCTTTTCCTGAGACTGAAGGTGATGTAATCCAGGCAAGGATTCTTCTGCCTCAGGGCACTTCCCTTAAAAGGACAGAAGTAGTAGTAAACAAAGTTGTTACTGCTATCAACGCAATTAACAAAGAAGAAACCCCCAGACAACCAGCCCAGCGTCCCCTTATCGAGAACTACACCGTCCTCTTCAACACCAACGCCGATTCCGGGGAATCGGGCCCCCATGTTGCCACAGTTTCGCTAGATCTGCTCAGCGCAGAGGAGAGAAATACCAGTATTGATACTATTATCAACCGCTGGCGTGAAACTATCGGTGATGTCCCGGACGTGATCAATATAACATATAGAGAACCAAGTATTGGCCCCGGCGGCCTGCCGATAGAACTTCAACTGCAGGGAAGTGATCTGGTAAGATTAAAACAGGCCTCCGGAGCCCTTATAGACTGGCTGCGAGGCTACTATGGAGTGTTTGATCTGGATGACGATTTGCGGCCAGGTAAACCTGAATTCCGTATAAAAATGACCAGGGGAGCCATGGCCATGGGATTAGATGCACGAACCATCGCAGGCCAGCTTCGGGCGGCATTTTACGGCACCACCGCCAGTGAAATTCAATATGGGGGAGAGTCATATGAAATTACGGTGAAAATTGCGGAAGAAGACAAGAAATATGTATCAGACCTCTCTCGCTTTCACGTGATCAATACTGACGGGACAAAAATACCGCTGCAATCCGTTGCAACAATAGAACAGGGGCGTGGATTTGCCAGAATAAATAGAATAAACTCCCTTAGAACAGTTACCATCACAGGCGATATCGATACAACAAAAGCCAACGCATCGGAAATTATTTCCAATACAAAAAAACTTTTCTTCCCACAGCTTGCGGAAAATTTTCCTGATATCACCATACTCCTTGAGGGTCAGGAAAAAGAGATCAAAAGTTCAATGCAGGGGATGATAAAAGCCTTTGCTATTGGTGTCTTCGGTGTTTTTATCCTCCTCAGTCTCCAGTTCAGAAGCTATCTGGAACCACTGGTGGTTATGGCAATAATCCCCTTTGCCCTGATTGGTGTAATATGGGGCCATATGCTGCTGGGCCTCAATCTTTCCATGCCCAGTATTATGGGCTTTGTCTCACTTGCCGGTATTGTTGTCAATGACTCAATACTCCTTGTCACCTTTATCCGAAATCATATGGACAGGGGAGTCTTAGCCGAAGATGCAGCCAGGCTGGCAAGCCGCGAACGATTCAGAGCGGTACTGCTCACTTCCATGACCACCATCATGGGACTGCTGCCGCTGCTTGCAGAAAAATCAATGCAGGCCCAGATTCTCATCCCCCTTGCCTGTTCGATTGTTTTTGGTCTGCTGGCCACCACAGTGCTTGTACTGCTGGTTGTTCCGGCACTCTACTCAATTTTTGCCGATTTCAATATGATCCGTCCCCATGCAGCAGACGATATGTAGAACAAAGTAGATTGGAATGGAACGATCATTCAGGTAGAATAAAACTCAGCAAGAGAGAAGCATCAGATGGCTAAGTCAAAAAATTCGATATACAAGGCGTAGCGTTTTTATCAGGTCCTCAGCTATACGTGTGGTATGCTGAGGGTCTGATAAAAACCTACAACGAAGGAGATCGGACTTTTTACGACGCCATCAAATTTACGAACTTCCTCTGTCAATAACACACCAGGGAAAATCACAAATGATTACAATTAATGAACATTATCTCAAATTACAGAAATCCTATCTTTTTTCTGATATCGCAAAACGGGTGTCAGCTTTCCAGAAAAAAAATCCGGACGTAAATCTTATCAAGCTCGGGATTGGGGATGTTACCCGGGGACTGCCTGGAGTATCTATTGATGCTTTCCATAAAGCTGTAGATGAAATGGCTGAAGACACTACCTTTCGTGGATATGGGCCCGAACAGGGGTATGAGTTTCTGCGGGAGGCCATTGCCGCCAATGATTTCAGAAGCAGAGGTGCCGATATTTCCGCTGAAGAGATTTTTGTCAGTGACGGTGCCAAGTGTGATACAGGCAATATTCAGGAACTTTTCACCCTGGATAATAAGATAGCAATTCCAGATCCATCCTACCCTTCATATCTTGATACAAATGTTATGGCTGGCCGCACCGGCGATTTTACCGATGGCAGGTATAAAGGCATTGTGTATCTCGACGGTGTCAAGGAAAATGGTTTTGTGCCATCTCTGCCGGATGAGAATGTTGATCTAATCTATCTCTGTTTTCCAAACAATCCGACAGGATATACTATAAACAAAGAAGAGTTGAAAACATGGGTAG
>DAOVUU010000211.1 GCA_030632405.1 Desulfobulbaceae bacterium
GGTATCGCAGATAATTGAACATCTGGGTCAAAAAGAATACTGGGGAAACATGCTGGACATCTTACCCGCCCTATGCGATATCAGTGAACATAGTAGTACCGCAAAGCATCTCAACACCACCATAATGATGCAGGCACGCATGCAAACCCTTACAGCCAAACCTCTGCCCGGCTTTCTTTTTACAGAGGATGAGGATCAAACCGTCTCCCCGCTCCTGAACACAATTTTTAATGCAAGAGTCGATGGAAAACGCATTGAAGATATTTTGAATGGCAAATAGCCCGCTGCCTGTGACTACCTGTTTAACGAAACAGAGGCAGAAACTCCTCATATCCTTTCTTTTTAAGCTTATCCACCGGAATAAAATCAAGAGAGGCAGAATTTATGCAGTACCTTAAACCGGTTGGCGCAGGACCATCATCAAAAACATGCCCCAAATGGGAGTCCCCATGAACACTGCGCACCTCTGTCCGAACCATAAAAAATTTACGATCCTTTTTTTCAGCAACATTTTTATTCACCAGTGGGCGTTTAAAACTTGGCCACCCGGTCCCCGACTTGAATTTGTCAAGAGAGCTGAACAGAGGCTCACCTGAAACAATATCCACATAAATGCCCGCCTCCTTGTTATCCCAGTATTTATTGTCAAAGGGAGGCTCGGTTGCATTTTTCCGGGCTACATCATACTGCAGTTCAGTCAAAGTCGAACGTAGAACGGTTTCATCAGGTCTGATGTATTTTTTCTTAACCGGTTCTTCCCCCCAGACCTTTTTTATAAACCCGGAACGCCCGGAACCAACCTTGTATGCCGAATAATGAACCACATTTTTCAGGTAGTAATCCTGGTGATACTCTTCTGCCGGATAAAAGACCTTTGCAGGCACAATAGCTGTGACAACCGGACGATCAAAAACTTCTGCTGCGTCAAGTTCTTTTTTTGACTGCTCTGCAACCTCCTTTTCTTCCTGATCAGCATAAAAAATTGCCGTACGATAATGATTGCCTCGATCTGCAAATTGACCACCATCGTCCGTCGGGTCAATCTGTCGCCAGAAGGTATCAAGCAACTCCTTATAGGTGATTATTTCAGGGTTATACACCACTTGAACAGATTCAATATGAGACGTCATGCCACGGGAGACCTGTTCATACGTAGGATTTGCATCCTCTCCACCCGAATATCCAGCAGTAACATCAATCACCCCTTCAAGCTGTTCAAAGGGGGGTTCCATACACCAGAAACATCCACCACCAAAAATAGCGACCCTCTTTTTCGGCGTTGACACACCCTCTGTAGCAAACGCTGACAAAGCAAAAAACAGTACTACACTTGATATGATCAGGTATTGCATATATCTCTCCTTACTTAATGATAAACTCACAAAAAGGTTACTCGAAATCTACGCTTATCGGAATCCTTAGATGGCTAAGTAAAAAAGTTTGATATATAAGGCGTAGTGTTTTTTACAGGTACTCGACAATACGTGTGGTATGTCGAGTGTCTGTAAAAAACCTACAACGCAGTAGATCGAGCTTTTTACGACGCCATCACTTAATAAGTATTCTCATTTAATATTAAGAAGAAGATACTCACTGCCTCATTTCAATCAAGGAGAATTGTTGCAACATCAAACAAAACACCACTTACAGGTTAGAAAAAAGCAAATCACTCCTTTTTTTTCTGCGAAACAGGTTAATTTTCTGTTTCATAATCAGCACTCGATTGCTATAGTGGCCAGCATGAAAAAAACAAAGAATACAAAACGGACCAAATTTATTTTTGTCACCGGTGGTGTCCTCTCTTCTCTGGGGAAAGGATTAGCGTCGGCTGCCATTGGAGCCCTGCTTGAAAGCCGGGGTCTCACTGTCACCTTTCAAAAACTCGACCCCTATATCAATGTCGATCCGGGAACGATGAACCCCTTCCAGCATGGCGAGGTTTATGTGACCGATGATGGCGCCGAGACCGACCTCGATATGGGCCATTATGAGCGCTATACGAACGCCGTTATGGCCCAGAAAAACAACTACACCTCCGGGCGTATTTATTACTCCGTAATCACAAAGGAAAGACGGGGTGAATACCTGGGAGGAACGGTACAGGTCATCCCCCATATAACCGATGAAATAAAAGCTGCAGTTGTACAGCTTGACGGCAGTGCTGATGTTGCCATCATCGAAATCGGCGGTACGGTTGGGGATATCGAGGGATTACCTTTTATTGAGGCTATTCGCCAGCTGCGGGGCGACCTTGGCAAAGAATACTCACTCTTTATCCACCTTACCCTGGTGCCCTACATAAAAACCGCAGGAGAGGTAAAGACCAAACCTACCCAGCATTCTGTCAGAGAATTAAGGGCAGATGGCATTCAACCTGATATCCTGGTCTGTAGAACAGAGGTTCCCCTTGAAGACAGTCTGAAAAAGAAAATATCTCTGTTCTGTAACGTCCCGCCGGATGCCGTTATTACAGCAATTGATGTGGATACCATCTATGAGTTGCCGCTCCATCTGCACAGAGAAGGACTGGACAGCAAGATTCTGGAACTGCTCAACATATGGACTGGCCAACCGAATATCAAACCGTGGGAAGATTTGGTTCACAATATCCAGAACCCGACAAATGAAGTGACTATTGCTATTACGGGAAAATACGTCGACCTTACCGAATCCTACAAAAGCCTGCACGAAGCGCTGGTTCATGGTGGACTTGCCAACGGAACCAAGGTCAACCTCGTATACATCAGCGCAGAAGAACTTGAGTCATGTGATGCACCAAGCCTTCTTAAGGGATGTGACGGCATACTGGTTCCAGGTGGATTTGGTGTAAGAGGGGCTGAAGGTAAGATAAAGGCGATCAATTACGCCCGGGAAAACAAGATTCCATTTTTTGGTATCTGCCTCGGCATGCAGCTTGCTGTGGCTGAGTTCGCCAGAAACGTGCTGGGATTATCGAAAGCACATTCAATAGAGATGAATGAACAGACCCCCGATCCGGTCATATACCTGATCAAAGAGTGGTTTGACTACAGAACCAATGAGATGCAGGTTCGTGATGAGGAATCGGATATGGGCGGTACACTGCGCCTTGGCGCCTACCCCTGCGTGCTGAAAAAAGACACTAATAGTTTTCAGGCCTACGGGATGAAAGAGATTTCTGAGCGCCACCGTCACCGTTATGAATTTAACAATGACTACCGTCAGCAGTTCGAAGAAAACGGTCTCGTCATTTCCGGAACATCTCCCGATAACAACCTCGTCGAAATTGTTGAAATTAAAGACCACCCGTGGTTTCTCGGCTGTCAGTTCCACCCGGAATTTAAATCCAAACCGATGAAGCCCCATCCACTCTTTAGAGATTTCATAAGCGCAGCACTGAAAAAAAAGCAAAACGGATAACAAGGTAAATATGATGCAGGGAATGACAGTTTCCATCGACTCCCCCTCCGGTCATCCTGTAGCGGTTGGCAGTGACCGGCCGCTCCTGCTCATAGGCGGTCCCTGCGCCCTCGAATCTGAAGACCTGGCCCGTGAAGTTGCTGAAACAATGTTGGAAATCTGCGATCGACTCAAGATTTCCTACGTTTTCAAGGCATCCTTCGACAAAGCAAACCGCACGTCACTCTCTGCCTACCGAGGCCCCGGCCTTAAAAGAGGACTCTCAACCCTGGCAAAGATCAGGCAGGAACTGCAGGTCCCTGTTATCTCCGACATACACGATGTAAGTCAGGTAGAGGCAGCTGCAGAGGTACTGGATATTATCCAGATCCCCGCGTTTCTCTGCCGGCAGACCGATCTCCTTACAGCAGCTGCACGCACTGGAAAAACAATTAATGTAAAGAAGGGACAGTTTGTATCTCCCTGGGACATGAAATATGTTGTGGATAAAATGCGGGGAGCAGGAGGTAAAAAAATAATGCTGGTGGAACGTGGCGCAAGTTTTGGTTACAACAATCTTGTCGTGGACATGCGTTCTCTGCCGATCATGCGATCCCTCGGATGCCCCGTTATTTTCGACGCCACCCACTCCGTTCAACTCCCCGGTGGAACCGGTGGGTCTTCCGGCGGCCAGCGTGAATTCATTGAACCTCTTGCCAGGGCTGCAACCGCTGCAGGAATCGACGGCCTGTTCATGGAAATCCACCCGAACCCGGACAAAGCCCTGTGTGATGGCCCCAACTCCATCCCCCTTGGCGAGATTGAACAATTATTAGAAAAAATCGTTCATATTCGTGAAGTTGTCGTTTAATTATGTCTGATCGCCTCCCCCAGCAGATATCAGCAGACCGAAAACAGGCCCTGGCCAGGGCGAAAAAGATCAAACTTCTTCTCCTCGATGTCGATGGAGTTCTCACCGATGGTACCCTTGTCTATACCGGCAGTAACGAAGAGAGCAAATCTTTCCATACCCAGGATGGATTTGGCATCCGCCTTCTCCAGAAAACAGGAATTGATGTGGGGATAATTACTGCCAGAAAATCGCTTGTGGTTCAGCGGCGCGCAACAGAACTTAAAATGGGTTACATCTATCAGGGCGTTGCCAATAAAATGACAGCGTTTAACGAGATTATGAAAACCTCAGGCCTTAAACCCTTTGAGGTCGCCTATATGGGAGATGACTGGCTTGACCTTACTATTCTTCAGCACGTCGGCTTAGCTGTCGCTCCGGCAAATGGTGTACCTGAGGTCAGGGAAGTTGCACATTATGTTACGGACATGCCGGGGGGCCATGGAGCAGTTCGAGATTGCTGCAACCTCATTATTGAGGCGAAAAAACTGCTTAAATATCTTCTTCAAGAATACAGGATCAGATGAAACTGCACCGCAACACGGTCTGGCTCGTACCACTTCTCCTGATCCTCTCCTTTCCTCTCTGGCGTTCCCCCGTCGGCTCTTTTCTCACTCCAAGAGGGGGAATTGATCATAAAATCCAAACCCAGCCCCCCGGCAACAACAATTTTAATATGGACAGTGTTAAGATCCTGCAGAGTCAAAAGGGGAGGAAAACCGCATTAATCCGAGCCCGGTCGGCCCGTACCGATGAAACCCCTGATCTCCTGGTCCTCGAAACCGTTGATGCGGAGCTGTTTGATGAGGATGGTAATATTACTCACATCATTTCCGACAGCGGAAAATACAATATAGCCACCAAGGTCTTGATACTTATCGACGATGTGGTGGTAAGCAAGACCCATGACAAACAACTTCTGTACACTGACCTGCTCTACTACGACAGTGTTAAACGGACGGTCCATTGTCCCGGAAAAACACGGCTTATTGGAGAAGGTGTGAGGGTCGATGGTGGAAGCCTGGATTACTCAATAAATACATCAAAATACGAAATCGGGGGCAGGGTCCATGTGGTGCTGAAAGGATTCAGCGCACCCGCCGGCAC
>DAOVUU010000373.1 GCA_030632405.1 Desulfobulbaceae bacterium
ATTCTCAATTTCGTCAAGCTCAAGCTGTTCAAATCTGCAATTACAATTACTCAGCTGACCGTCACACCAGGGACACACCTCCACCGCACATCCCAGCAAATGAAACTCTCCTTCCACTACACCGCAGGCGGAGCAGGAGCAGACGCCCTCTGCAGGGCCCCCTGCATAGTCGTCAAGCTGTTCAACCGGCAGGCACGCTTTTAGAAAAGCAGTCTGGGATTCATAACCAAAATAAGAGAGTATCTGTTCATCCACCTCACTGCCATATTCACCGAGAAAAACAACCTTATCCTCAGAAACCACATAGAGATACTGCTTACCCCCTGTAATCACGACAAAAAGAGAGACACCATGCATGCTTGCAAGGCTGACAATACGGCTAACACCTTCCTCACGTGCCTCCGGTAAGGTGGAGTAATATTCTCGAAGCAGTGTTAAAACAGGTCTGTCCTGTTCGTACTTTTCTACAAATGATACGGCATTCTGCTGCTCATCTTCAGGAACAGCATATTTGATGAACAAGCCTATTTCTTCAACCAATTTTTGCATCATATTTTCATTTGACATAGCTTACCTGGTATAGCCTGCTTTAGCTGTATACTCACTTCGGCCCCACACTTTTCGGCACACACTAAAGATGTTTTGCCGAAAAGTCAAATGCATGTTAGCATGGGTTCTTAAAACGCATTCGCCCCAGTCACCACTAAATAATCAGCCTGTTTCCCGGCCCTGTTTTTGTTGTTAATTCCCTGCCGACGCTCTTTTTCCCCATGGCGGTCTTTTTGTAAAGTGACGTACTGCACCTTTACACTGAGGCAGCTTCTCCTTTGATTTTGCAGGAAATAAGATAAACGAAAATGGATGGCCCGAACAAGGGCCCACCGTTTCGATAACCATGAGGTATTTACAATGTCTGAAGAGTTTGCTCGACTCACTATTGGTGATACAACGTACAAACTGCCGATAATAGAAGCTTCAACCGGAGAAAGAGCTGTCGATATTCGGAATTTATTAAAAGAAACCGGTCTCATAACTCTTGACAGCGGTTATATGAATACCGGAGCCTGTACTTCTTCTATTACCTACCTGGACGGCAAAGAAGGTATTCTCAATTACAGGGGCTACCGTATTGAAGATCTTGCCGAAAACTGCTCTTTCACGGAGGTCGCCTACTTAATACTCCATGGTGACCTCCCAACCTTTGAAGCCCTCAAATCCTTCAGGCAGGACATGCGCCGTTTTGCCCTGCTGCATGAGGATATGATCCATTTCTTCGACAGCTATCCACCCAATGCATCTCCAATGTCAATTCTCTCTACAACAGTAAATGCTCTTCATAACTACTATCCCGAAATGAATGAGTCAGAGGATCCCTACGGCGGTTACACGGTAACTGCAGCGCGCTTACTGGCAAAGACACGAACTATCGCAGCATTTTCCTACAAGAAAAGCATCGGGCACCCACTTGTGTATCCAAGCCCCAGGATGAACTATTGTGAAAATTTCCTGAATATGATGTTTGACCGCCCCAACCTGCCGTATAAAATTATACCTGAGGCTGTCTCTGCTCTTAACAAACTGCTGATCCTTCACGCAGACCATGAGCAAAACTGTTCAACATCAACGGTCCGCCTCGTTGGAAGCTCAGGTGCCAACCTCTATGCCTCTATTTCGTCAGGGGTAAGCGCACTCTGGGGCCCGCTGCATGGAGGAGCAAACCAGGCTGTAATAGAGATGCTTGAAAATATCTACGCGGATAACAAAGATTTTGAGAAATACATCTCTAAAGCAAAAGACAAAAACGATCCGTATCGATTGACAGGATTCGGTCACCGGGTTTATAAAACTTTCGATCCACGGGCAAAGATAATCAAAAATGCCTGTGATGATATTTTTGAAATACTTGACATAAACGATCCTCTTCTTGACATTGCCAAAGAGCTTGAAGAACGGGTCAGCAACGATCAATACTTTATTGAAAGAAACCTCTATCCAAATGTAGATTTCTACAGTGGAATTATTTATCGTGCCATCGGGATACCAACAAATATGTTCCCGGTCATGTTTGCCCTTGGCCGACTTCCCGGCTGGATCGCCCAGTGGACAGAAATGAAAGAGGACCGGACAAGAATCGGCAGACCCCGCCAACTCTATATAGGCCATCCCCAGAGAGAATTTATAGCTATTAAAGACAGAGGTTAACCAAAAGTCAGTTTTTCCCCAGATGAGTCCCCACTTCAAAGTTAACCACCAGCGGAACAGTGAGTTTTAAAGCTTCTTCCATTGAATCCTTTATAATCGGCTTACTCCGGTCGAGCTCACTTTCCGGCAACTCAAAGACCAGCTCATCATGAATCTGCAGCAGCATTTTTGCAGACATCCCATTACTCACTATTGCCCTCTCACAGCCAATCATCGCCAATTTAATAATATCGGCAGCTGACCCCTGTATGGGAGTATTGATTGCCACACGTTCGGCCAATTCTCTTCTCGTTTTATTTTTGGCATGGATCTCCGGCACATTTCTCCGTCGATGGAGCAAGGTTGTTACATAACCCGACTCTCTTGCCTGCTCAACAATAGACGCCATGAATTGCTCAACACCTGAATAGAGTCTGAAATAACGATCAATAAATCTCTGGGCTTCCTTTCTACTTATTTCAAGCTGATTTGCCAGGCCAAAACTACTCATCCCGTAAACGATTCCAAAATTAATACTTTTTGCAACCCGTCTCATCTCAGGAGTTACAAGAAGTGTTGAGACACCGAAAATCTCAGCCGCCGTTCTCGCATGGATATCGGCACCGCCTATAAATGCCTCTGTTAATACCTTGTCCCGGGAATAATGTGCCAGTACCCGCAAATCAATCTGAGAATAATCAGCTGAAAGAAAAACCATTCCCTCTCCGGGGACAAAAGCCTCACGAATCCTCCGTCCTTCCTCTGTTCGTATTGGAATGTTCTGCAGATTTGGATTACTGCTGGACAGTCGGCCCGTCGCCGTTACAGCCTGATTAAAGGAAGTGTGTATCCTCCCCGTATCTGAATCCTTAAGTTGAGCCAGTTTTTCCACATAGGTCGATTGCAATTTCGAAAGTGTTCTGAACTGCAACATCTTTAAAGGTAAAGGATGCTTTCCGGCAAGTCGCTCTAAAACCTTTACATCCGTTGAATATCCGGTTTTTGTTTTTCTCCCATGGGGAAGCTCAAGTTCAACAAAAAGAACCTGCCCAACCTGTTTGGGTGAATTGATGTTAAATTCATGGCCGGCAAG
>DAOVUU010000054.1 GCA_030632405.1 Desulfobulbaceae bacterium
AATACGCTCCATGCCCAGCCAGCTTCACCCATTGTTCACTATCAGGTGCAGGATGGGAAGCTTGTGGCACTCTTCACAGATCCACCGCTTAAGGCTTACGGAGAGTACAAGTTTCAGGTACCTCGCTGGATAAAAAAATAAAATGAACCTGTCCCTCATTAGGGGATTGGAACTGGTGTATATAGAAACGGGGAGTCTTTTCTGCTGTAAAGGGAAGGTCTCCCCATTGTTCATTTCAGTGTTCTTGGAAATGTACCTTATTCCTGAAAGCCTGTCATAAACAACAAGAAAAACCTCAAACACAGACGACACAGAGAGCACAGAGGGGAGAAAAGATTTTCTTTTCTCTGTGCTCTCTGTGCACTCTGTGGTGAGAGAATGTGGTTTCTGGGTTGTGGGCAAAGCCCGTCTTAGATTAGTAAAGTAGCCACTTCTCTCGACAGGCTGAGGTTCAATGGTAATTAAATTCTTGCTTGTGTCGGCAGGTGGATATTGGCAAGGTACAGAATGAGCCAGCCAGGCAGCAGGTGCGTTTTAGGTAGGATACGGTGGTTGATTTTGTTTGTAAAGATGGTCGTGTTGTTTTTTTGTATGGAAAACGGTAATTTTTCAGAAATTACCTCCCTCCTTTTATTAACTAAATATATAGAACATTAATAGATTATCGTTAACGTTGGATCCTGTGTTGATATGTTCGTTTTGTGTAATACAATAAACACTTGACAACAGTATCAAACATTGTCTATAGCTGTTTATGCGTAATTATATTTTTTTAAAATGGGATTTTGCTGGTATACCGGATGATTGCCACCACTGATTCTAAAAGAGAAGTGTGGAGGATGGTTTGGGAGCAACTGAGATATTGTTACCTGCACAACGGCGACAGATAATATTTGAAATAATAAAAGAGAATTATACTGCGAGGAGTTCACAGTTAAGTGAACAGCTGAAGGTGTCGGAGATGACAATCCGGCGTGATCTGGCTGAGTTAGAGCGGCAGGGTATGGTGAAACGAACTCATGGCGGTGCAGTTTTTCACCATGAGCGTATGACGGATAAGTTTAAATACCAAAGCAGTAAAGAGGTGAATCCTGAGGAAAAAGAAAAAATTGCCCGTAAAGCGGTCGAGCTCATCCAACCCCATGACGTTATATTTATAAGTGAGGGAACGACACCTTCTTTGCTTTTATCCCATGTTGATCCCGGGCTGCCCTTCACTGTTTTTACTAATAATCATGGCATTGCGATAGAGATTGGCAATACACCTGTATCTGCTGAACTGATTTTTCTGGGAGGCGTATATAATCCGGTTACCTATTCTACCTCAGGGAGTTATGCACTTGAGATGATTGATCGCATAAATGCAAATAAAGTTTTTCTCGGAGTAGATGCATTCAGCCTGCGGATGGGCTTAACAACACGAAATCCTGAATTTGCAGCCATTGACAGAGCCATGATTCGACACACGACAGGCCAGGTGATTGCTATGTCAGACCATACCAAGTTCGGTTTAGTGGCGGCACTGGAAGTTGCAAAGGCAAGGGAGATAGATGTTCTGGTAACAAACTTTAAAATGTCGCAGTCATTTTACAATGATTTGGAATCATTGGGTATTGAAGTTGTTCTAGCTTGAAATTCTCGTAAATAGTGAGGTGACAGGCACAGTGTCATTTATCGTTAGTTGTGAAATCGCATTTTATGTAGATGCACAGCAATTCTGAGGGGAGAAGGGTATGCAGGACAGTGCACGAGTTGTAATTATAGGTGGCGGTATCATAGGCTGCAGTACAGCCTATCATCTGACTAAGATGGGATGGACAGATGTTGTCATTCTTGAAAAAGGTGAGTTGACGAGCGGTTCCACATGGCATGCAGCCGGACTGGTCGGGCAGCTGCGTGGTGAGCGGAATATCACCCGAATGCTGCAGTACAGTGTCAGCCTCTATGAGCAGCTTGAAGCTGAAACAGGACTGGCAACAGGATGGAAAAAAAGTGGCTGCCTTCATCTGGCGAGCACACAGGATCGAATGTACGAGTTGAAGAAGGGTGCGACTACTGCGCGCAGCTTCGGTCTGGAGATGAACATTATTACAGCAAAAGAGGCCTACGATTTCTGCCCAATCATTACAGTTGATGATGTTATCGGTGCTGCATATATGCCGACTGACGGTCAGGCCGATCCGGCAGGGATCACTCAGGCCATGGCAAAAGGTGCACGAAACCGGGGTGCTCAAATTTATGAAAATACCCTGGTTACCGGTTTCACATTCGATAAAAAAAGGGTCACAGCCGTAAAAACGGATAAGGGCGAAATTTCGTGCGAAATCGTCGTCAACTGTACCGGTATGTGGGGCTACCAGATGGGAGAAAAGCTCGGTGTCAACACTCCTCTTGTCCCATTTCAGCACCAGTTTCTTGTTACCAACACAATTGAGGGGATCCCTGCTAATCTGCCTACTATCCGTGATAAAGATAATCTGATCTACTACAAAGATGAAGTTGGTGGCCTGGTTATGGGAGGATATGAACGCAATGGAATACCCTGGGCAATTGATGGAGTTGATAATGGTTTCATTTCCCAGCTTCTTGAGCCTGATTTTGACCATTTTCAGCAGCTGTCTGATCCTGCAATGAAACGAACACCGTGTCTTGAAGAAGCGGAGATTTCCCGCCTGATTAATGGTCCTGAGGCCTTTACCCCGGATGGTGATGCTATTATGGGACCTGCCCCGGAACTTGACAACTGTTTTGTTGCTGTAGGATTTAACGCCTTTGGTATTGCTGCAGGCGGTGGTGCCGGGAAAATGATGGCAGAATGGATCATAGAGGGAGAACCGAGTCTTGATATCTGGCCTCTGGATATTCGACGGTTCGGTAAGTATCACCAGAGCAGGAAATACAACGTTGCAAGAACTGCGGAGCTCTACGGAAAACATTACACCATTCACTGGCCCCATGAAGAACACGATTCTGCACGTGGGGTAAGGCGCAGTCCTCTTTATTACCAGCTTAAAGAAAAAGGTGCGGTGTATGGCGCAAAATATGGATGGGAGCGTGCAAACTGGTTCGCTCCGGAAGGTGTCGAACCAAAGGATGATATTACTTTTGACATTCCCAACTGGTTTGATCATGTGGCCGCCGAACATAAAAACGCACGTGAAAATGTACTTCTTATAGACCAGAGTTCGTTTTGTAAGTTTGAAGTTGAGGGCCCGGGCGCACTGAGCTTTTTGAATCGACTCTGTGCTAATCAGATCGATCGCCCCGTTGGCAAGGTTATTTACACGCAGATGTGTAATGAACGGGGAACCATCGAGTGTGATATGACAATTGGCCGGCTGGCGGAGGATAAGTTTCTCCTCGTTGTCGGGACTGCTTTTGGCAAGCGCGTTTTATGGTGGCTTGAGAATCACATGGTGGGTGACAACACGGTATTTCTAAAAGAAATGACCTCTGCTTATGCGGTAATCAATGTAATTGGCCCCAAATCGAGAGCACTTCTGGAAAAAACAAGTAATGATGACCTGAGCAACACCACCTTTCCATTTGGTACCTGCAAGTCATTTACCGTGGGATATGCACCGGTCACCTCTTTTCGTGTGACCTATGTGGGTGAATTGGGATACGAGCTCTATATTCCCACCGAGTTTGCCGGCCAGGTATACGAAACTCTGTGGGAGGCCGGACAGGAACTGGGTGTCAGAAATGGAGGGTATCGCACCATAGCCTCTACTCGTCTGGAAAAAGGATATGCCGACTGGGGTTCTGAGCTTACTCCTGAATATACTCCGTTTGATGCGGGACTCGGATTCTGTGTGGATCTTGAAAAAGATGGTTTTATCGGTAAAGACGCACTGGCGGAAATCAAGGCTGAAGGACCGAAATTTAAACTGTGCAGTTTTACCATTGATGCAGATAAGGCGCTTATGATTCAGGGGAGTGCGCCAATTATCTGCGAAGGGGAAGTTGTTGCTGTGACAACCAGCGCCGGCTATGGCCACACCATCGGCAAAAATATCTGCTATGCATATCTTCCCGTAGATAAGGCATCATATACAGGCGGCTTCGAAATTGAATCCTACAAAAAGCGCTATCCGGTAAAGATTGAACCGAGTCGTGTACTCTTTGACCCTGAGCGAAAGAAGATACTGGCATAGAGCAGCGAGGGTTGCCGGAAAAAAACGTTTAAAACTACGTAAAGGTCAACGAAAACAATGAAAAACGAAGCGAGAGTTGTTGTCATTGGGGGTGGGATAGTTGGGTGCTCTATACTTTACCATCTCGCCAGGGCTGGTTGGAAAGATGTGATCATGGTCGAAAAAAGCGAACTTACCAGCGGTTCGACATGTATGGCTGCCGGACTGTTAACACAGTTTAACTCGTCTCCGACCTTGATGAGGATGAGAAAGTACAGTTCTGAACTCTATTATAAACTTGGTACCTATGACAAGGTCGGCAGTCTTCGTATTGCCGCCAGCAAAGAACAGCATCTCACTTTGCAGCGAGCTGTAAGTACGGCTAAAGGGGTTGGTCTTGATGTGGAAATGATCACTTCCGAAGAGGCGTTAAAATTAATGCCATGGGCGAGTTCAAATGATCTGCACAGTGCTGTTTACCTGCCAGATGACGGCCACCTTGATCCCCATGGAACTACTCATGCAGTTGCGAAAGCAGCAAAAGATCTTGGCGCAGAGATCTACCTTAATACACTCGTAACAGGGATTGATATGACTGCGGATAACAGGGTTGAGGCTGTCTGTACCAGCAAAGGCAGGATAAAGACCGAGATAATTATTAATTCAGCGGGTATGTGGGGTAAGCAGGTTGCGGCGATGGCTGGTATAAAAATACCTTCTGCTCCGGTTATTCATCAGCATCTCGCTCTGCAGAGTGTTCCCGGATCTGAAGTGCCCGATGGCGGACCATGTTTCAGGGACACAGACCGGCTCATTTACGGACGTCCGGAACATGGCGGCCTCCTTTTTGGTGGCTGGGAGCTTAATCCTCCGTCGATCTGGGAAGATGGTGTTTCATGGGGTCACAGCGCTACCGAAGTGGTCTCCGATTTTGATCGATTTGAGCATCTGCTGGTTAATGCAATAAAACGATTCCCGTTTCTGGAAGAAGCCGGTATCGAGCGTCTTGTTGCACATCCGGACGCCTTTACTCCTGATGCCAAACCTCTTGTCGGGCCATGGCCTACTGTTAAAGGGTTCTGGCTGGCCTGTGGTCTTTCCATGGAGGGTTTTGGTGCGGCAGGCGGTATTGGCAAGGCTCTGGCAGAGTGGATCATTGAGGGTCAGCCTGAGGTGGACCTTTTTTCTTTCCATCCCTGGCGATTCGGGAAAAATTTCGACGATCCATACTATGCCGCATCCTGTGGTCGTGAGTGCTACCGCTATTACTACTACACCAGATACCCGCAGGATGAAGATATGAAAATGCGGCCCCGGAGGATAAGCCCTTTTCATTATCGCCTGCAGGATTTGGGCGCTGTTTTTGGCAAGAAAAATGGATGGGAGCGGGTAAATTATTTTGCTCCCGGTCAACCCTGGAGAAGGGCGGGGGAGGATCAGAGAGCTGCCGGCGGATGGGTTAAACCACCCCATTTTGATCTTGTCGCGGATGAGTGCCGAGCATTCAGGGAGAGGGTTGGTATGGTTGACATGACAGCCTTTGGTAAAATTGACCTGAAGGGACCGGGGGTACTTCCTTTACTGAACAGGCTTTGCGTAAGTGAGATGGATAAACCTGTGGGTTCTGTTATCTACACGCAATTCTGTAATGAGAGGGGTGGTATCCTTGCCGATATCACCCTGGTTCGTCTTGGTGGAGATCATTTCAGGCTTGTTACCGGATCCGGTTTTATTGACAATGACCTGGGGCATATCAAGGCTCACATACTGAGCGATGACCAGATGGTTGAAATCAGGGATGTTACCGATGAATTCAGCGTTATTGGTTTATGGGGACCCAAGGCCAGGCTTGTTCTGGAGAAGGTAACCGGGGATCAGGTCTCGTCCGGGGCAATTCCCTATATGATGGCCGGAAATATCACGGTGAATGGTGTTGATGTTCTGGCCCAGCGTGTTTCTTACGCCGGTGAACTCGGCTGGGAACTTTATTCTTCGATGGAACGGGCTGTAGTTCTATGGGATAAACTGTGGCAGGCGGGAGAAGAATTTGATATAGCAGCATGTGGATATTATTCTTTAAATGCACTCCGTATGGAGAAGGGATATCTCTATCACAACGATGATATTACCGGCCTGGAAAATCCATATGAAGCCGGAATAGGTTTCACTGTGCATAAGAAGAAAGAATTTCTTGGTTCTGCAGTGTTGGCTGAGGTTCGCAGTGGGGGTGTAAGTAAAAAGTTGTGTACTATCACCATCGGGGAAGATGAGTGGCTTGCGCTCTACGGAGGGGAAGCTGTATTACTTGATGGCAGAGTGATCAGCAGATTGCGCGGGGTTGGATATGGATACACGGTCAGCAAGAATATCGGGAATGTATATCTGCCAGTTGATAGTGCTGTTACCGGTCAAACCGTTCAGGTGGAAATATTTGGCAAATTGGTTGACGCTGTGGTGACAGAACGGATTCTTTATGATCCTCAAGGTGAAAAACTTCGTTAGGAGGCCACCCGGTATGTTTTTTGGCTGAAGGATGAAGAAAGGAAAGAGTTATGGATACAGCTAAAATGAAGCGGTTGGTGAAGATGGACTCTCTGAAAAGTTACGAACTTCTTCAGAGAGTGAAGCAGCTGGCTGGCGATGCGCTGGAGATCCAGAATACGCTTGAGAGTTCTTTTCTGCGGGAACAGGTTCTAGAGGTAGTTGAAGGGTTCTATGATCTTGGAAAGGTTGTCGACACCTATGAAATATTTGGAGGATATACCAATCGCAGTTTTCGGGTGGTAGTGGAACAGAACGGTGTGACCAGAGAATATTTCCTGCGTAAATACAAATTTGGTGTTTCAAAAAAAGAGATTCTCTTTGAACATGCGATGATAAATCACACTGCAGCAAATGGATTTCACCTTCTGGCAACAGTTGTCCCTGCCAGAGATGGAGATACCTTTGTCAGTCCGGCTATCAGTAAAAATAATTTTGCAGTGTTCCATTTTTTAGAGGGAGAGGATAAATACAGTTGGGATAAGCCCCTTTTGGAAGATAGTGAATATGAAAGTGGTGCCGAAGTGCTGGCTTCTTTCCATAATGCTTCCCAGGGGTTTGAACAGCATGATATGGGACGTCTTGAACCTATTGTACCAGGAATCCTTGAATTGATTCATCGCTATACTCAGTCATTTTCTGACTATGCAAAGGTCGATCGCAACACCAAATTTCACACTTATTTCACTAACGCCCTCCAATCCATTCTCTCTTCTTTGAAAGCATATAGAATTTCCAGAGAAGATGCGGACAGGATGGTGATCAATCCTGTACACGGTGACTATCATCCTGGAAACCTGAAGTTCAGTGGCGGCAGAGTGGTAGGCGTTTTTGATCTGGACTGGGCAAAAATTGATTTTCGTCTCTTTGATATCTGTCTTGCACTTATCTATAATTCGGTATATTGGGGAGGACGTGATGATGGCAATATGCTTCCTGATAAATGCACATTATTTCTCAAGTCTTATCAGTCCACCTTAGTGAATATGGGGAGCCTTTCTCCCTTAAACAACATTGAACTGGATAATTTTCCGACCATGATGGCTATGGCTAACTTCTACCTGCTTAACTGGGAAATCAGCGACTACTATTTTGACAGTGGCAGGAATGACTACGAATATCTTGCGTATCTTAAACATAACGTTCGACAGTTGCACTGGATAGACAGTCATATAAAAGAACTTGCTGCAGTGGCAGATTCTGTAAGGGTCTAAGTTATAAGGGCAATAATAGCTATGGAAAATTTCGATATTGATAAACATATCGCTGAGGCATCTGTTGAGTATAGAGATGCTTTGAAAAATGAGAAGCAAAGCTATGAAAGGATACAGGAGACTACAAAAGCTGTGCTTTCAGAGGTTGGTATTGAAACAAAAAATCAGAGAGTGATCGATGTACTCGAGGCTACCGGTCTTGCCGGATACGACAGTACCAACTCGCGTATTCATCTGCTCCCTGAACTTGTTGATCAGGCTCTGGACAGTGCTCCCAAAACTTTTTCCGGTGATGAGGGTATGAACACTCTGGGGATCGGCGGCATCCCCCCGTTTCTCTATCGCAGGGAAGAAAAATTTCCCCTGCCTGCAAGTTTTGCAGAGTTCTCCAGGATAATAGGAACAGTAAAAGAAAACCTTGATGTTGTACGCTTTTTAAGTCAGCCGGTGAAGGTGCACAAGGGTGATGCCCATGAATGCAATAAGGTCATGGATCAGCTGTCTGATTGCATCAAGGTCACCTGCAGTGCCTATATGAAAGCAGAAAAATCTGTTAAATGGTTTGGGGGAAGAGATGACTGGCATGATTCAATCTGTGGCTTGAAGTCACCTTTATCCTGTATGGATAATATGATGGATTGCCTTATCCGGAGCGCTGAATCTGGAAATATTCTTCGCCTCACAACCATGCCGCTTGCCGGAAGAACCGCCCCCCAGAGCCCGGAAGGATGCATGATCATTAATCAGGCTGAGGTGCTGTTCATGCTCGCAGTTGCACAGACGGTCAACCCAGGGATGGTATGTATGTTTGGAGGAATGCCCTGTACTACCAAACCCAATGGGGATCTGGCATATTCTCAGGACTCTATGGATATGCTGAATGTGGCAGTGAGCCGGATCAATATGTGGATAACGGGGCTGCCCACTGTTCAGTCGGGAGGAAGTACGGAACAGAAAGAACCTGGAACGGAGTCGCTGGCCGATGGTATGAGAGGCAAGCGTATACTCACAGAGTTTGGAGTTCATAACGACAGGCACTGTTTCGGAGTTCTCGATAATCTGAATTTTTTCAGTGAAGAGGCGTTTGTCCAGGATTGTGAGAGTTATCGGCAGTATCGAAAAGAGAAAAATGATACCTTTGCTCTAAAACCACTCTATACACCTGAAGACCCACACGCTTTTGAAGTCATATCAAATGTAGTAAGTGGCGACTATCACGTGGATTACCATACCACTGCCAATATTTCAGCCTTCGAAGACTGGGCTGTGCTTGCCGAAGAAAAAGGTGTTTTGCCAAAATAAAATCAGTTCAGAGGAGATTGAAATGAAAGTGTATGTTTGTGTGAAGTCTGTACCGGATACCGCTGCAAATATCAGGGTCATCGGCAGCAATGGTTTTGATGATTCTGTGAAGTTTCTGGTAAATCCTTACGATGAATACGCATTGGAAGAAGCCGTACGGTTAGTGGAAAAGGAAGGGGGAGAAGTTGTTCTGGTAACTGTAGGAAAAGAAAGCAGTCTGACCACTATTCGTACTGCTCTTGCCCGGGGCAGCCATAGAGCTATACTGGTGACAACAGATCAACAATTTCTGGACAGT
>DAOVUU010000078.1 GCA_030632405.1 Desulfobulbaceae bacterium
ACGGAGGCAAAGCACTACTGCAAATCAACTATGACCATGATCTGATCGAAACACTGCAAATGTCAGGGCAGGTCCCGCTGCCCCCTTATATAACAAGAAAAAACGGCTGTACTCCAGAAGATATTACCCGATATCAGACGGTATATGCCAGTGAAACAGGAGCTGTAGCCGCGCCAACTGCAGGCCTCCACTTCACCAGAGAACTCCTGGGGAAAATTGAACAACAGGGTACACTGACGGGCCATATTACTCTGCACGTAGGTTATGGAACATTTGCTCCGGTAAGGGTTAAAAAAATAACCGAACACAAAATACATGAAGAGTATATTAATATACCCGAGGAGACAGTGAAAAAAATAGATGCGACAAAGAAGCGGGGGGGACGTATCTGGGCGGTTGGCACTACCACAGTAAGGGCATTGGAATTTGGAGCACAAAAAGATGGGCGTCTGACCACAATGGAGGGATGGTGCGACTTATATATCTACCCCGGGTTCACCTTTCGAGTCATAGATAACCTGATCACGAACTTTCACCTGCCGGATTCGTCACTTATGTTCCTGGTCTCAGCCCTCTGCGGCAGAAAAACCCTCCTCAATTGCTATGAGGAAGCAATCCGGGAGGGATATCGATTTTTCTCTTATGGGGATGCTATGGCTGTCGTCAGAACTCCGTAAACAGAGGTCAACTTGTTGCAGCAGTAGCGGGGCAACCGGCTCCGGTCTGACACGGAGGTGCTGCGGGGGTAGCGGGAGATGCAGGCTTAGCAGGCTTATTGTCTGCACTTTTTGAGACACTTGAGTATCCGTCAGAGTACCAACCGCCACCTTTTAACTGAAAAGAACTCATTGACATCAGTTTTTTTACCGGCGCGTTACATTCGGGACAATTCGAAAGCGGAGCATCAGTCATCCGCTGTTGTACTTCAAGCACCTTTTTACATTCTTTGCATTCATACTCGTAAACTGGCATTTCTCTCCACCTATCACAGCTGACAAACCATCAGCATAAAAAATAACAGAACCACAGCTCAATTTCCAATTTGAGGATTAAGCCGTTCTCCAAACTGGAAGCTAACTTAATTCTCCTTTATCCTTCTGTCAATATCCTAAAAAGACCGTGACAAAAAAACCTGCCTCGAGAATTATCGACAAACATGTCCACTCCTCTGTGATGACCGGAACATACACCCCCGCTATAATGTGGCCAACCCATCTCCAACAATTGCCATCCCCTTCTCCAACTCTTCATCAGTTATCACCAAAGGCATGAGAAACCGGATTACATTGCCGTAGGTTCCGCAGGCAAGAATAAGGAGGCCTCTGTCAAATGCGTATTTTACAATTTCCCGTGCCTTGTCAGCTGCAGGTTTTTTTGTTTTTCTATCGGAGACAAGCTCAATGGCAATCATAGGGCCAACACCTCGTACGTCACCGATGATGTCGTACTTCTCCCTATATCCTTCAAGTCTTTTGCGCAACGTCTCCCCCAGTACTTTCGCTTTTTCAAGCAGGTTTTCCGTTTCGAAAATATCAAATACTGCAAGAGCTGCTTCGCAGGCCAGAGGATTACCATTGTAGGTCCCGCCAATACCTGATGGGTGTACAGCATCCATGATCTCTTTTTTGCCAACAACTGCACTAAGCGGCATACCAGCGGCCAGGCTCTTAGCCACAGTGGTAATATCCGCTTCAACTCCGTAATAATCCATACCAAACATATGGCCGGTCCGGCCAATCCCGGTCTGAATTTCATCTGCAATCATCAAGACATTATTTTTTTCACAGAGAGCTTTCAATCTCTTGAAATAACCCTTGGGAGGTGCAATAAAACCGCCCTCACCCTGAATCGGTTCAACAATAATGGCAGCTGTTTGTTCTGCAGAAACATTACTGATAAAAAATTCTTCCAGATGATCAGCACATTTCAGGTCACATGAGGGATATTCAGCTCCAAAAGGACAGCGATAACAATCGGCATTGGGCATACGATACACTTCAGGTGCAAAAGGTCCCAAACCATGCTTATATGGTTTCACCTTTGAGGTCAGAGTCATGCCCATCAAAGTTCTACCGTGAAAAGCACTTTCAAAGGCTATAATCCCCTGCTTCTGGGTATAATAACGGGCAATCTTTACCGCATTTTCAACAGCCTCAGCACCACTATTGGCAAACATAACGGATTTGACGGAATCTCCAGGAACAGCATCACACAATTTTTCGGCAAGTTTTACCGGGGATTCGTAGGGAGCTACCATAAAACAGGTGTGGGTGAATTTTTCCGCCTGCTCCTGTATTGCTTTCACCACCTTTGGATGTGAATGTCCCACATTCATCACTGCAATGCCGCCGGCAAAATCGATATATTCATTCCCCTCAACATCGACCAGCACTGCCCCTCTGCCATGGGAAATATATCTGTCGGTTCCACTGACATTCCCTTTGGCAATAACTTTATTTCGACTCTCATGTAGGGCTGCGTTTGTCTTTTTAGATACCATTTTATTTCCCCCTGATGCTAATTTATCAATTACTTCATCCTCTTCTCCCACTCTTTTCTGGAGAAAGTCATGCAATCAAGAAGGAACTACAAAAGGTATGCCATATAACATACAACCTTGCATTGTCCTATATTTTCAAAACCTTATGGAATACAGACTGGAGATATCACAACTGGTTTTGATCCATTTTCAAATCAAAAATCTGTTTGTCCCCGAACAACAAGTAGTTACCGTTGATCCATATTTGTATCAATGCAAGAAGGCGATCAGGAACTAGTGGTTTTTTTTCAGGGATATCAATACAAAGAATGTATTATCATATAGATACACAATACATATTCAGCATCAACTACATAAGAGAAGGAGGTGTGATCTGATGGCAACGTATAAGAAAACAAAAATTTGATTCACTAGAGGATCAAACTTTTAAAGATCATATTTTTTCAGTTTTCTTACCACAGAAGGTTGGCTGATGTTAAGATATTCTGCAATTTGACGGGTGGTTCGACAGTTTTTCTTTGCCCTGAGCAGGAGTTGTCTCTCAACCTGATTAAGCGCGGTAGTGAGATCAGTCGGCCGGGTTCCTCCCCCCTCTGGATCCGATGACAATTCACCAGAAGGGTTTCCATCAACAGCAGCCAAAATGTAACCGTCGATACCATCATCATCGCTGAGTACGACAGCATTTTCCAGAATATTCTTGAGTTCCCTGATATTACCGGGAAAAGAGTAGTTCTGCAAAGAGGACATGGCTGTTGAGCCAACCATCTTCATAGTGTCATACTTCTTGTTGTATTTCTCTAAATAGAACCTGACAAGACCGGGAATATCATCTATCCGGTCACAAAGAGAGGGGATATCCAGTGTAAAACTGCTGAGCCTGTAATAGAGATCTTCTCGAAACAGGTTCTTTCTCACACGTTCAAGAAGATCCCTGTTGGTCGCCGCAATGGTTATACATTCGACCTGGATAATTTTAGTTCCACCCACTCTTCGAAACTGCTTGTCATCGAGATATTTAAGTAGTTTGGTCTGCAGATTTATAGACATATCGCCTATCTCATCTAGAAAAAGAGTTCCCCCCTGGGCCAATTCAAAGAGCCCTGCCTTCCCCTTTTCACTCGCCCCGGTAAAAGCACCTTTCTCATAACCAAAAAGTTCTGCTTCAAGAAGGTTTTCCGGAAGAGCAGCGCAATTGAGCTCAATAAATGGATTGTTCTTTCTGGTGCTGTTTTTGTGAATGACTTTGGCGAGAAGCCCTTTACCTGTACCGGAAGCTCCGGTGATAAGAATATTTGTCGCACCAAGATGAGAAAGTTTCAGGGACATCTGCAGAATTTGCTGCATTTTATTGCTATCGGCGATAATTGTATGACGTTCCAGTTCGAGCAGAGAGAGACCCGTCAATTTCTCTCTGTATTTTTCATTTACCTTTTGACTCTGTTTATACTGTTTCTGCAGCTTATCCAGCTCTGTCATGTCCCTTTCGTTAACCACTACAAGCTGGATGTTGCCCTCATCATCAAAAGTTGGTGTAGCCGTTAAAAGGAGAAGTCTATCTGTTTTATTAACATGTTGCAGAATCGTCTCCCGGTCACCTGTCTCAAGCACCAGAGTTGTTACAGACTTATCAAATACATTTTTTTCCAGTAGGCTCTTTACATCAAAACCTATAACCTCTTCAGCCTGAATACCATTCAGCCTCTCAGAAGCCTTGTTAATGGTGACAACAATCCCTTTTCCGTCACAGACCCAGATACCGTCTGACGATGAGTCGATAATTGTTTCCAGTCGATGAATCAGTTCAGCGTTTGAACCGGACAAAATCATTCTATTTTCAATATTTTTCATTCATCACCATCATAACAGTTTTAGTAAAATACTGTTTTACAGGACAAATCCAGCATCCAATGCCAGGCACCATTTTCATAGCTCAGAGCAGGATTCAGATCGATTTCCATGATTTGTCACACATGACATAGTCTTCAGCATAATACCTCAAGCTTTCCCCAGGTAGTATTGCATAATCGTACTTGGAATTTGTGGAAAAAGCTCTTTAATGCCCCGAATAATCCCAATTTGCTCTCTCGGAAAAGTAACAGCCAGATCCACTTCAGCTACGATTACAATCTCTGACTCTGATTCTTGGCATTGCTCCCTGTTTTCGGGGAAAATTTGATGTTTTTCTGGTAATCCGACTGTATTGATTCTTTTTTGCCCATATTTCCCTGTTAAGTGGGGAATATGTTGCTTTTTTCTTGTCCACGGTTAGGATTCAATAGAGAAAGCATATTTCCCCCATTAAACAGGGCAGTTTATGAAAAACCAATTGGCAAATATTATTCTATTCCATAGAAAACGTAGTGGTTTAACCCAACTTGAACTTGCTGAATTAGCTGGAGTTGGCAAAAACATGATTTATGAATTGGAAAACGGTAAACAAAGTGTGCGGTTGGACAATCTTATTAATGTTCTACGGGTGCTTAACATTAATATTACTTTTCAAAGCCCGCTCCGTGAAAGCTTTTTGAAGGAGTATCCAGATGCAGATTGCTGACGTTTTTTTTCAGGGCATGGTTACTGGACAGCTTATCCAGTTGCAACCTGGAGGAGGATATCGCTTTTCGTATTCTCCTGAATACTCAGGTCCGCCAATTTCGCTGACAATGCCAGTGCAGAGTGAATCTTTTGAGTTTGAAAACTTTCCTCCATTTTTTGACGGTCTACTTCCTGAGGGTTTTCAACTCGAGGCTTTGTTGCGTCAGAAAAAACTTGATCGAAATGATCACTTTGGCCAATTACTTCTGGTAGGGTCAGATACAGTTGGCGCCGTAACTGTGCAGGAACATCCAGTGGAAACCACCACCCCATGAATCGTTGTCCTATTACCTACCAATCCTGTGACGGACTATATTCTGCAAAAGGACTGAAACTTCTGTCCAGCCGTCTAACGGATTTAAAAGAATTACCGTTTTCAGCTCAGGAACTGCGCCGGGAAGCTGCTGCACGTTCAGCCAAGATCTCTATCCAGGGTGTTCAGCCCAAACTATCAGCACGCCTGAACATAAAAGAGCTGTGTTTTGATCTTGTGGATAAGGATGGTCGCTATATTCTTAAACCGCAGATTGCAGAATACAGGGAGGTGCCGGAGAATGAAGACCTCACCATGCGATTGGCAAAGCTGGCAGGGATTGGGGTGCCATTACATGGCTTGCTGCATGGTCATGATCAAGAGCTGACCTATTTCATACGTCGATTCGATCGGGTTGGTCGCAGGTCTAAAATTCATGTTGAAGATTTTGCACAACTTGCAGAATTATCACGCGACACAAAATACAGATCCAGCATGGAACGAGTAGTTGAACTGATCGATAAATACTGCACTTTCCCAGTGATTGAGAGATTAAACTTATTCCGCCTGACTCTGTTTTGTTTTCTGGTTGGCAATGAAGATATGCACCTGAAAAATTTTTCTGTCATCTATAAAGATGATGTAATCAAACTATCTCCTGCCTATGATTTACTCAATACAACTATTGTTCTTTCTCATCCTGAAGAGGAACTGGCCTTACCGCTAAACGGTAAAAAGAACAGACTGAAACGACTGGATCTGGTAGATTATTTTGGACGAGATAGATTACAGTTAACAAACAGGGTCATCAGTAAAGTACTATTAGACTTGAGGCAGCTCCATGAACCCTGGCGGAAATTAGTTGCTATAAGTTTTTTGTCAGCGAAAATGAGAGAGAAATATCTGAATGTACTGGAAGAGAGATTTGAAAGATTGTTTTACCATCCAGAGTAAGGAGCGAGCCATACTTTTCAACAGCCTTAACTTGTTGTTCATGTCTTTTTCTGCTATATACTTCACATGAACAAGAGGCCAATTCCCAATCAATTTTCCCACCATTCTTCGCTGTTATGATCGGTATTGTTGACTCAAGCATAGGCGGTCTGACCATCGCAAGAGAGGCTGAACAACTCCTGCCGGAACATTCTCTTCTCTACCTCGGTGATATTGCACGATTGCCATACGACCGTCAAGACCCAGCGACCATAGTGAAATATTCTATTGAAAACACTCAATTTCTCGTTGATAATGGAGCTAAAATCATTATCATTGGGTGTAACTCTACCGCAAGCATCGCCACGGAGACAATACGACAAACTTTTGATATTCCTGTTTTTGAAATTATACACCCCACCGTGCAAAAAGCAGTTAAGGTAAGTCATCACGAAAGGATTGGTATTATCGGGACCCGTGCCACAATCAGCAGCAATATCTACTCCAATGCTGTCAAAAACTCCCGGCCGGAATGTAAAGTATTCCAGAAAGCCTGCCCACTTCTTGTTCCTCTCGTGGACGAGGGGTGGATCGCCAAAAAAGAGACAAAGATGATATTAAAAAAGTACCTCTACGGTCTGAAAAACCAGCAGCCCGATACTCTCATCCTTGCCTGTACCCACTACCCCATGTTAAAACAGCTGATACAGTCTCGAATCGGTAAAAAAGTCACTCTAATCGATTCCTCAATTGAAGTGGTAAAACATGTTAAAAGGTATCTGAAAAATGCGCCGGAACTGCTTCCAGCTGAAAATTTTTCTCAGGTTAAGCATCGTTACGTCGTCACCGGGCTTACCGAAACTACAGAATATGTTGCCTCACAAATTTTAAAGCGACCAATCCAACTTCAGCTTGCCTGAATTTTATAATGCATAAATTATTTCTGTTCTTCATCACTCTTCTCTCTTCACTTATTATTTTTTCTCTGCAGGTATCAGCAAAAATCAACCCGGGGGAATCTCCAGAAGATACAGCAGCAAGAATACAGCTCCGAATTGATGAAATACAGAGCCTCTCCTTTAATTTTTATCAGCAAACCAGAGGAGAAATGACCGGCCGGCCCCGGAAAGGGTCAGGCAAAGCTGTTTTTTTCAAAAAGGACGGCAACAGCCGTATGCGTTGGGATTACAACAGCCCTGACAAACAGGTACTCGTTAGCGATGGTTCCGTTTTCTCCATGTATTTCGATGACCTGAAACAGATGATAGTCACCCCGGCCAAAAATATTGAAAATGACCTCACCTATTCCTTTTTTACAGGAAGAGGAAACCTGCAGAACGATTTCCATATTCTTCCTCCGGATGAAGAAACAGGCACCAATACCGAGGAATTTCAAATAATTAAACTTGTCCCTAAACAACCTCATTCGCAGGTCCAGAATATACACGTCTGGGTCACAGAGACCTCTCTTATTCGAAGAATGAATATTCAAGACCTCTTCGGCACTATAACCGTGCTCAACTTTAGTGATATTCAAGTGGACAGTCTAGTTGGAGCCGATGAAAAAAACCTCCAGTCTCTTTTCTCCTTTATTCCCCCAAAAGACACAGAAATAATCGAGCAGTAAAATGGTTCCAAGTACTTCCACTCCTTTTAAACTGGCGCTGATATCAATGCCCTGGTCGATTTTTAATCGACCCTCTATCCAGCTGGGTTCACTTAAAGCCTTTATGGAAAAGGAGATGAGCTGTCAGGTCGATAATTTCCACCCTTATCTCAATATTGCTGCAGGTGTCGGTATTGACACGTATAAGCATATAAGCCACAACAGCTGGGCTGGCGAAGCACTTTTTTCGTCTCTCCTCTTCAATGAGCAGAAAGACATGGCCCGGGAACTCTATCTTTCAGTACTTTCCAAAAAGGAACAGCCAGTTCCAGATTTCGAAAAGCTTGTCAGTACCATTGAAGAAATATGTTCAGACTGGATAAACAGTATTGAATTCAGTCAATACCATCTTATCGGTTTTTCTGTCTGCTTTAACCAGTTATTTTCCTCTCTTTACGCGGCGAATCAGTTAAAAAAAACTGTGGGGAAAGTTCCAGTCGTGTTTGGAGGGTCTTCATGTACCGGCCTAATAGGACAGTCCCTGCTTCACCATTTTCCTGAGATTGACTATGTAGTTGATGGCGAGGGCGAGCAATCCCTTCTCTCTCTCTGCAGAACACTCAGTGATCTCTCAGCTCAGCCTTCTAAACAGAGCGGCACAGCAACACCTGTCAGATCGGTTAGAAAAACAGAAGAAATCGCAGATATCAATGAACTCCCTTACCCCGATTACA
>DAOVUU010000362.1 GCA_030632405.1 Desulfobulbaceae bacterium
TGGCGATGGGCGAATGAGTTGTGAACTGTTCTTCCTGATTATCGGGTTTATTTTCCAATGGGCGGTTGGTACGTCTTTTTGTATATGGATGGCTTCAGTCATTTTCGTCTCCTTTTCCTTTTGTTGAAAAAACAGGACGTTAATAACCAAAGTATACCATTATTTTGGTTTTATTTTTGTTACGCAGATTCTGGAATTATCAACAATTTCAAATGCTCCATTTATTGTTTGTTTTCCGGAAAAAATATCGAATATTTAAAAGCACCAGAACGCTCCTTTTTCTCGTAAGTTTTTTGGGCATGGTCAAATCTAAACATATTCTGCTGTTATCTGTGAAGCTGGCTCTTGACCTGTTCATATGCCTAGGAGTCGCCATTTAAAATTTATGAGTGGGCTGTTAGGCACAGTGGTTGGATACATCTCTTACGGGGAAATAGATCAAAATTATAAGAGAGATAAGCCGACTTTTGTTACGTATATACGGCGGTGAAAATGTTTTTCACCTTTTTAGAAACAAGGATAAAAATATAAAATGGACAAAGTGTAAGTTTATTGATTCCTGATGTTCCAGCAGCAAACGGTAACCTAGCAACATAAATAGGTGATTTCGACCTTTGGAAAACCAAGATTAGCCTGACAGGAAAAACGCAATTAGAAACCCGAGATGATTCCAGATTATGTTTGCTGTTCACCTTAGGATGAGTGTTAGGAATCACGACTGATACCACGACAGGATCGTGCAGTATCTTGCAGCACCGGATAGAGATTTCCATTGCCAATGAGAATGGACAGACTGGTCCAACGATTTGACCTTATTTCTGACAAGGTTAGATTGAAGACTAATCAGATTCCAGAAAGCGTAAACTACTTGTCAACACTAAAAAATCATAGATTGTATCTCATCCCGAACCCGAAAAGATAAGTTATAAAAGTTATAAAACCTGCGGACGACGTTTATACCTTGTGCGGTATAATCAAAACCATCCAGCTGAATAAAGATTACCACCATATCCAGTGGGCGAGTACCGTCCGTGGGATTCATTAAGGCCGGGCGATCGGGAAACGACTCATTTGCGAAATCGAAGGGTGTCTCAGGGTAGACGGCCGCCCGGGTTGAGGTGGTCAATATCAGAGTTAGGCGTGATAGTTACGGCCACAGGTGCAGCTGGCAAGCATCCGACTATCTGTTTTCATGATAAAATAAATGCTTCTATTTCTGAGAGGATTGATTCCGGGGTTGGTGTTTTTTTAACGACCAGAACAGGGGATGGTTATCCTTGTGGGAATTGTATCAATCTTCAAGGCTGTCAATCCTCTGCCCCAGACGCAGCCGGTATCAAGAGCGAAGACACCATTGGCCGCGTAATAAGAAAGTGTTGACCAGTGTCCGCAGATAATTTTCATATCGAGACTGGCGCGTTTTGAAATACTGAACCAGGGAAGATAAGGAGCTGGCTGGCTGCCTGGAGGGCCTGTCTCTTTTATATTCATACGGCCATTTTCATCACAGAATCGCATTCGGGTAAGACAGTTTACGATAAAACGAAGCCGTTCATGGCCTGAAAGAGAGTGTGACCAGACCGCCGGCTCATTGCCATACATTTCTTTAAAAAAATCGCGGTAACGAGGTCCTCTGATGGCTGCCTCAAATTCCCTTGCACACGATAACGCCAGATCCAGGTCCCACTGGGGTACCAGGCCTGCATGAATGAGGGTATAGCCGAGTGTTGCATCATGGTGAAGTATCGGTCTATACCTCAGCCATGTTAGAATTTCATCTGCATCTTCCGCGTCCAGTATATCCTGGAAAGTATCAGTTTTCTTTGGAGTTCGGCAGCCGGCTGCCATGGCAAGGAGATGAAGATCATGATTGCCAAGAACGACAACAGCTTTTTCACCCAGGCCTTTAATAAATCTTACCGTCTGCAGATTATTAGGACCTCTGTTGACCAGATCTCCTGCAAACCAGAGCTGGTCATACTGTTCGTTAAAATGAATGTGATCCAGGAGTGCCATGAGATCATTATAACACCCCTGAATATCACCTATCGCGTATATACTCATAGAAATTCTAAATAGTTTTAACAAATACCTTGGAGTTGCGCTGATAGTTGTACAGCGCTTTTTGGCTTGCGGGCATTGTGTCCACCGTGGATTCTGCAAAGCCCTGTTCAATAAACCAGTGGGCAGTTCGGGTCGTAAGTGTGTATATCTTTTCTAAAGCCAGTTCCCGCCCCCTTTTTTCTATATGGGAAAGCAGTTTCCGTGCCCGGCCATCTTTTTGATACTCTTTGAGAACGGCAACGCAGGCAAGTTCTCCCGCGGTTGAGTTGGGGATCGGGTAAAGGGCGGCGCAGCCGATAATGAGATTGTCTTTCTCCATCACCGTAAAATAGCCGATCTCATTTTCCAGTAATTCACGGGACCGCTTCACCAGGATGCCTTTTTGTTCAAGGGGGGAGATCAGGTTCATAATGCCGAGAACGTCTTCCAGCTGGGCGGGACGGACGGCTTCATAGCTGTCACTGTACACCATGGTACCGGTACCATCCCGGGTGAAGAGTTCTTTTAGCAGCGTACCGTCTTCCCTGGAAGATATGATATGGGCCCGGGGGACTCCCCGTTTACAGGCAGCCAGACAGGAACGCAGTGAAAAATAGGAGTTTGCCGGGGCAAGATGCTGTTGCTCGCGCAGGAAATCTTCGCATTCTTGGAGAGTCAGTTGCCGATAAAGGGTGTTGTGAGCGTCGTAAATAGGGCCATCATCATTAAATATGAGGATTTTATCGGCCTGTATTTGTGAGGCGACGTTTATGCCGATATCAGCAAAAGAGAGATTGAACATCTCACCTGTAATAGAGTAACCGAGAGGTGATAAGAGTGGAATACTCTCATTGCGTACAATTTCCAGGATCCCCTGACCATCGACACTGCGTACCTTACCGGTCATTTGATGATCAATACCGTCTATTATACCCTGGGGTTTTGCCGTGATAAAATTTCCGCTGCGAATTTTTATTTTTGCGCCTGACATCGGAGAATCGGGCAGACCACTGGAAAACATAGCCTCAAGATGGAAGCGTGTTGCTCCTACCGCTCTCAGAACATGACTTAAGTGGTCTCTTTCCGTAATCCGGGAGCCATCATGGAACCGGGAGAAGATGGAGGCCTTGCTGAGCTGCCGATCTATCTGCAGGCGGGCACCGTGAACGACTACAAGACGCACCCCTAAAGAATGTAACAAGCTGATATCGAAAATTATATTATCGAAATTCGGCTGGTCGATACAATCGCCTGGGATCATGATGACAAAGGTTTTTCCTCTGTGTAGATGAATATAGGGCGAAACGTCCCGAAACCATTTCAAAAAGTTGTCATTGTAGCTGTCCACGGATAAA
>DAOVUU010000360.1 GCA_030632405.1 Desulfobulbaceae bacterium
GGTGAAACAAAAGAGGGATTCTCTATCGAGAACCCCTCTTTTATTAACTACACTCTGGGTCAGGCTTAGTACCTGAGGAAACGAAAAGCATTTTTTTACATCATGCCGCCCATTCCACCCATACCGCCCATTCCACCAGGCATTCCACCGCCGCCCATTCCACAAGGCATTCCACCGCCAGCGCTGTCATCCTCCGGCATATCGGCAATAACACACTCAGTAGTCAAAAGCATACCGGAAACGGAAGCTGCATGCTGCAGAGCAGTACGGGTAACCTTTGCAGGGTCAATAACACCCGCAGCAACCAGATCTTCATACTCTTCAGTTGCTGCATTAAAACCGTTAGCACCCTCAAGGTTCTTAACAGCGTCAACAATTACAGAGCCTTCACGGCCGGCATTGTTTGCAATTTGACGAACGGGTTCTTCAAGAGCACGCAGGAGGATGTTTTTGCCAAGTCCCTGCTCACCAGGAAGTTCAAGCTTCTGAAGAACATCCAGGCAACGAATGTACGCCACACCACCACCAGGAACAACACCTTCCTCAACGGCAGCACGAGTTGAATTCAAAGCATCTTCAACACGGGCCTTCTTCTCTTTCATTTCAATCTCAGTAGCAGCACCAACATTAATTACTGCAACACCACCGATCAACTTAGCAAGACGCTCCTGAAGCTTCTCAAGATCATAGTCTGAAGTTGTATCTTCAGCCTGGTTGCGGATCTGCTTGACGCGAACAGCAAGTTTCTCTTTATCTCCGCCACCATCTACAATAGTGGTATTATCCTTATCGGTTACAATACGCTTACAGGTACCGAGGTCATTAACAGTTATATTCTCAAGTTTAATTCCAAGATCTTCGGAAATAACCTGTCCACCGGTAAGAATGGCGATATCTTCAAGCATTGCCTTTCTACGATCACCGAAACCTGGCGCTTTTACAGCGGCAACATTCAGGGTACCGCGCAGCTTGTTAACAACCAGAGTTGCCAGAGCCTCACCATCCACATCTTCAGCGACAATGAAAAGACCTTTACCCATCTTTGCAACAGACTCGAGAACAGGAAGAAGATCCTTCATGTTAGACACTTTCTTCTCAACAAGAAGAAGGTAAGGGTCTTCCATGGTTACTTCCATACGATCCGGGTCGGTAACAAAGTAAGGTGAAAGATATCCACGGTCAAACTGCATACCCTCAACTACATCGAGACTGGTATCCATGGATTTGGCTTCCTCGACGGTGATGACACCTTCTTTACCTACTTTATCCATAGCCTCAGCTATGATATTACCGATGGTCTCATCACTGTTTGCAGAAATAGTACCAACCTGAGCAATCTCTTTCTGCTCTTTGGTCGGGGTGGATAGTTCTGCAAGTTCTTCAACTACAACTGCAACGCTTTTATCAATTCCACGCTTTATCTCCATCGGATTTCCCCCGGCGGCGACAAGCTTAGCACCCTCAGTATAAATAGCCTGAGCAAGAATGGTTGCAGTAGTGGTACCGTCACCGGCCACATCAGAAGTCTTAGAGGCAACCTCTTTAACCATCTGTGCACCCATGTTCTCAAACTTATCAGCGAGTTCAATCTCTTTTGCAACAGTCACACCATCTTTAGTGATGGTGGGAGCGCCAAAAGATTTGTCAATCAGAACATTACGCCCTTTAGGTCCCAGAGTTACCTTAACAGCATCGGCGAGTGTATTTATGCCGGTGAGAATAGACTCACGAGCCTTTACTCCATATTTAATATCTTTTCCAGCCATTATTCAATTCTCCTTTTATCTACAGAATCTTTTTATCAAAGATAAAATTATACTTTATATTATTTTTTATCGTCTTGAAATAATTTATTATTCGATGATTCCAAGAATGTCATCTTCGCGCATAATAAGATAGTCTTCCCCATCAAGCTTAACATCAGTTCCACCGTACTTAGAGAAAAGCACACTGTCACCAACTGAAACCTGAAGCGCGACTCTGTCACCACTATCACTGACCTTGCCAGGTCCTACAGCTACCACTTCACCCTCAGCCGGCTTCTCTTTAGCTGAATCAGGGATAATGATACCACCCGCTGTTTTCTCCTCTTCTGCCAACCTTTTTACCAATAAACGATCGTTCAATGGACGAATCTTCATTACTTCCTCCTACATTACAAGTGATTTGTTTCCAAAAAGGGCCCATCGATTATTTAATACTATGGAATCCCGTGTTAATTGATCCCCGATATGCGGGAAACCAGTAAAATCTGGGCTAGACTATATGATTGGATTTTTAAAAATCAAGGGACAATATTAAAAAAAACGACAACCTGTTTCTCTCTGAGTGACACACCTGTAACAACACTAAATAATAGAAATAATTCTAATTAACCACAGCGAACAAGCCACTTGAATTGGTCATCTGCCTCACCTTTTTGAATAGCCTGCAGCTCAGAAAACAGTTTCGAAGACAAGTCACCAACTTTACCTCCATTAATCAGATAGTTTTGTTCTTTATAATAGAGTTCGCCAACTGGAGAAATAACCGCTGCGGTTCCGGTACCAAATGCCTCCTGCAGACGGCCATCCCTGTTTGCCTCCAGAACCTCATCTATTGAAATTTTCCGCTCGACAACGTTCACTCCCCACAAATTCGACAACTTGATAACCGAATCTCTTGTCAAACCGGGAAGAATTGTACCTTCAAGAGGAGGAGTTATCAGATCACCATCTATTTTGAAGAATATATTACTGGTCCCCACCTCTTCTATATATTTGTGTTCACAACCGTCCAACCAGAGTACCTGCGTACACCCCTTTTGTCCGGCAAGTTCAGAGGTAAAAAGCGAGGCAGCGTAATTACCGGCGGTTTTCACATGCCCTACTCCTCCCTTTACCGCGCGAACATGCTCATCGCTGACATAAATTTTCGTCGGACTGAAACCCTCTTTATAGAACGCACCGACCGGGCACAGGATTATATAAAAATAGTATTCACTTGAAGGCCTGACACCTAGAGTCGGCTCAACCCCGATCATCGTTGGACGAATATAGAGCGTGGTACCGTCTGCTGCCGGGATCCAGTCCTTTTCAAGATAGAGCAGTGCTTTAAGAGATTGTAATACTTTGTCCACTGGGATCCTCGGCATACACATCCGTATTGCAGACGCATTCATCCGTTCAAGGTTACCTTGCGGCCTGAAAAGAAATACCTGACCGTCTTTTCCACAATATGCCTTCAGCCCTTCAATAATCGCCTGTCCGTAATGAAACACCGTTGCAGCAGGGTGCAACTGGAAATCGCTGCAGGGACATATTTCTGCATCATGCCAGCCCTGTTTTCTATCCCACTTCATCAAGAACATATGATCGGTGAAATGAACGCCAAACCCAAGATCATCCTGCGACGGCTTCTCTTTTCGCTGCCCCTCA
>DAOVUU010000328.1 GCA_030632405.1 Desulfobulbaceae bacterium
ATCCGGCCCCAGACCCTCTGGCCTTTTCCCGTTGCACCGTTCCAGAACCTCCCCGAAGAGTGTAAAAATGTGCTCTGCGTTGAGATGAGCTGCGGCCAGATGGTCGATGATGTTCGCCTGGCGGTAAACGGCAGACTACCTGTAGCTTTTTTTGGTCGCACCGGTGGTATAATTCCCGCCCCCAAAGAAATTGTTGCAGAGGTCAAACTGTTGCTGGGGAGGAGATAATTATGACAATAGTATTCAGTAAAACCCCCGGCCTGACAGAAAATGAAACCCATTACTGCCCCGGCTGTACCCACGGCACCATCCACCGGCTTGTCGCCGAAGTCCTTGTCGAACTCGACCTGCTGGGCGACACTATCGGCTGTGCTTCGGTGGGCTGCTCTGTCCTCTCATATAACTACCTCAATGTGGACATGGTCGAATCCGCCCATGGACGCGCTCCTGCTGTTGCAACCGGTGTCAAACGGGTACATCCTGACAAACCGGTTTTTACATATCAGGGGGATGGAGATCTTGCTTCGATAGGAACCGCGGAGATTGTACATGCGGCACATCGCGGCGAAAAAATCACAACAATCTTCGTCAATAATGCCATCTACGGAATGACCGGCGGACAGATGGCCCCCACAACACTGGTGGGACAGAAGGTGACAACAGCACCAGACGGGCGCGATATTGCACATAGCGGAATGCCGCTCAGAATGTCGGAAATGCTCGCACAGGTTCCCGGCAGTGCCTATATAGAGCGTGTCTCCGTACACAATCCCAAGGCTATCCGACAGGCCAAACGGGCAATTAAAAAAGCGTTCACATACCAGATGGAAAAAAGAGGATTCACCATGGTTGAAGTCCTCTCGACCTGTCCTACGGGCTGGGGATTATCACCGGTTGACTCTCTTAAGTGGCTCGAAGAAAACATGATCCCCTACTACCCTCTCAAGGTTTTCAGATCCCCGGAGGAAGAATGAATGTTTGACGAAAAAATCCTCTGTGCCGGGTTCGGCGGCCAGGGCGTCATGTCCCTTGGACAACTCCTGGCCTATGCAGGAATGCTTGAAGATAAACATGTCAGCTGGATGCCTTCCTACGGACCGGAGATGAGAGGCGGCACAGCCTATTGCAGTGTGATGGTCTCAGACACGCCAGTCGGATCGCCCATTATCAGCGGTGATGCTACCTGCGCAATTGTCATGAACCAGCCTTCACTGGCAAAGTTCGAAGATGCTGTGGGTCCCGGCGGGATTCTCATGGTCAACAGCTCCCTGACAGACAGTAAAGCTATCCGGGAAGACATCACCGTCTATTACATTCCTGCCCTTGATCTTGCCACGGAATGCGGTAATGGGCAGGCCGCCAATATGATAATGCTGGGCGCATATATCACCATCACCCGGATAGTATCGATGACAAGTGTCATTGAGGCTTTCAAAAAGGTCTTCGGCAGTAAGGCTGAACGATTGCTGCCGATAAATGAAAAGGCTCTCAAAAAAGGTGCCGATGTAATTTAGCCGCATCACAACTCATTACTTTTTTCCTGTCGCAGAATATCCTCTACACAAAACAGTTCCCTGGAATCTCAATTGAAGAGTAAGTATTCTCTTTATTTATGAAGAGGAGATGCTTACACATCTCGCTTATCATGTTATTGTTGGAGTAACTGCTCCTGACATGGCTGCCGAAACAGCCTGAATCTCAGTTAGCCTGAGAATCATTACATTAATATAACTGGAGAATTTATGTCTGACTGGCTTGTCGTACTCGACCCGATTGGGGGTCTTGTGTCAAAGACGGATACCTCACTTGCAATCATCAACCAGGCGCGGGAAAATGGTATCACTGTCCATACCGCAACAATCGAGCAGCTTTTTTTTGAGACACATGCGGCTGTAATTGCGACTGATCATTCGGGAAAACAGCAAATACGCCCCCTTGCTGATTACGCTCTGATCCTGATGCGTAAGGAACCGCCCTACGATCTTGCATTTCATTATGCCACCCACCTGCTCTCCCTTTCCGGCACCCTCGTCATAAACAGCCCGTCATCGCTCCGTGATTTCAATGAAAAACTGATTGCCCTCCCCTTTATAGAGTTTATGCCGCCAACCCTTGTCAGTTCAGACCCTGAACTGATAGAAGATTTCCTGGCAGAACATGATAAGGGTGTTATCAAATCTCTTGACAGTTTCCAGGGAAAATCTGTCCAGAAGATAACTGCATCCGACCATGCAGAGGTAGCGGCCTACACGGAAAACGGCAAACAGCCGGTTATGGTGCAAAAATTCCTTGAAGAAGTTATCGAAGGCGACAAAAGGGTGATGATGCTCGGGGACACATTACTTGGAGCAGTCCTGCGCAAACCCAAACAGGGCTATCATGCAAGTTTTGCCAAAAGCGATGCGCTGCAGACCGAATTAACGGAACGAGAACAGAAGATCCTGGCTAAAGTTGGGCCCTGGATGCTGAAACATGGCATACATTTTTCCGGGCTCGACTTTATTGACCAGAACCTCACCGAAATTAATATCACCTGCCCGACAGGCATTGTTCAAATATCTGAAATAGAAGGGCGAAAATTGTCAGAAGAAATCGTCGACTATTTTTTAAAACTCATCCCATGACCAGTGGTTATAATGTTTGCCTTATCTATTGCCAATCTGCATAAAACGTACAAAAGTGGACTCCAGGCACTCGGTGGCGTCACTTTGAATGTTCAGGAAGGAGAATTTTTCGGCCTGCTCGGTCCCAATGGTGCCGGGAAAACCACGATCATCGGTATTATCACCTCTCTTGTCACAAAAACTGAAGGACGGGTAAAGATTTTCGATGTAGATATTGATGAGGATTTTTCGGCGGCAAAACGGTTGATAGGTGTTGTACCGCAGGAATTCAATTTTTCAATATTTGAAAAGGTTCAGGATATCGTCACACAACAGGCAGGTTATTACGGTATTCCCCGTAAGGAGGCGTTGAACAGTTCGGAAAAATATCTCAAAAAACTCGGTTTATGGGAAAAACGAAACGAAGTTGCACGGGAACTCTCCGGAGGGATGAAGCGCAGGCTTATGATTGCCCGTGGCCTGGTCCATGAGCCTAAACTGTTGATTCTCGACGAACCCACTGCCGGAGTTGATGTGGAGTTGCGTAGAGGTATGTGGGATTTTCTTGAAGAATTGAACAGGGACGGCAGGACAATTATTCTAACCACCCATTACCTTGAAGAAGCCGAACAGCTCTGCAATCAAATCGCCATTATCAATAAAGGGGAAATTGTAGAGAACACAAGCAAAAGGGAGATGCTTCGTAAACTTGACAAAGAAACATTCCTCTGCGACACAAAAGAAGTTATAACAGGACTCCTCCCACTTGAAGATGTAACATTCTCCCTTGTCGATGAAACAACAATAGCGGTCACAAAGAATAAATCCCAATCGATCAACCGTATCTTTGAGCATCTCAACAATCAGGATATTATTGTTGACAGTATGCGCAACAAGACAAACCGGCTCGAAGAACTTTTCCTGGAAATGGTGAAATGATGAAAAGTAGTCTGATCTCTCTTACAAGCATCTCCCGTAAAGAGACAACGCGGATCTTCCGGATATGGATGCAGACCCTGGTACCGCCAGTGATAATGATCAGCCTCTATTTTATCGTTTTCGGGGGATTCATCGGCTCTCAGCTCAATGATATCGGTGGATATAACTATATGGCATTTATCGCTCCCGGCTTGATTATGATGTCTATTATCACGAATTCCTACTCAAACACGGTTTCCAGCTTTTTCAGCACCAAGTTCCAGCGTAATATTGAAGAACTACTTGTCAGCCCGACCCCGAACTGGGTTATCGTTCTAGGATATATATCAGGAGGTATGACCCGGGGACTTTCCGTTGGAATTCTGGTATCCATGGTCAGCCTTTTTTTCGTCAGGCTTCC
>DAOVUU010000204.1 GCA_030632405.1 Desulfobulbaceae bacterium
CCACCGGTCATACAGACCACCCAGAACAACCCTTTCATCCCAATGTTCCCCCAGTGTGTCGAGGAAATCCAGATGAAGTGCAGGCTGCAGTCACTGCTGGTGATCATGCTGGCCGGCAACGCTCAACATATCTGTAGCCAGGTCGGAAACGGTTCTCGCGGTAGCGATTGATCCGTTCACATAGAGTCTGGATCGCCCCGAGCAGGTGATCGTCCGCTTTATCACGACAACAGGTTCAGCACCAAATCCACCTTCTTCCAGTTTCTGCAAGAGCTTATAATGTTTGGGATTTAACTCAAACAAAGCCTCAATCTCACAGAGATCTGCTCCACTGCGTACCCAATCCAGAGACGCCCTGCCACCGGTCAAAAGATGGATGGCCCGCAGCATTATCGATTTTCCTGCCCCGGTCTCACCGGTCATAACAACCAGGCCACCTGTGCAATTTTGATCAAAATTCAGTTCAAGAGATTCAATCAGCGCAAGATTTTTAATTCTCAGTTCACAAAGCATCAGTTTTAATCAGCAGATACGCATTTATTATGTCCCGACTTGACTCTCACTTTAAAGGACTGTACGGTGTAAACATTGACCTTGCTAAGCGGGAATAGTCGGAGTGAGTACCTTCAAAAAGGTGTTTTCCAGGGTACTGATGAATATTTAAACACCAGAGCCAACCTGTTTATACAAAATGATCCACTCTCAATACCCATTATTTAACTACAGATCAATATGAAAGAAAAAACAGATCTCAGTGCAAGCCTTGAGGACTACATTGAAGCTATTTATCACATAATTGAAAAAAAACTTGTTGCCCGAAGTAAGGAAATCGCCGCAAAACTTGATGTGAGTCAAGCTTCTGTAACCGAGGCTCTCCGTGCTTTATCCAAAAAGAGCCTCATCAATTATGCGCCCTATGAAGCTATCACCTTGACAGAGGAAGGTAAAATTGTGGCTGAGGATGTAATCTTTCGCCATGAAGCTCTGAAACGTTTCTTCGTCGAAGTCCTGGCAATAGATTCCACTATTGCTGAAGAGGGCGCATGCAAGATCGAACACTCCGCCCCTCCTGAGATCATTGCCCGAATGATCAGTTTCACAAAATTTATCAAGGTGTGTCCCAGGGGAGGCGACGACTTGATCAAAGGTTTTGCCCAATATTGCACCAAAGGAATGCAGGGAGAAAAATGCGACGACTGTGTCTCCGGCTGCCGCCCTCCTTCCATCAGCGTCCCCCGGCTTTAATCAGCATCCCGATCTCACCATCCTCAGGAAACCTCTGTAACTTTTTTTTTGAAAAAAGCAGCTCGGTATCGGCCACAACTTCAAAAACACCCCCCGACGAGGCTATCAGCTTAATTTCTGCGTCAAATTCTTTCTTCAACTCTTCCCCCAGACTGGAGGCACGCGGCTCATAATTTCACTTTGTGCAATATTCTATAGAAATTTTCATAGCATCTTCCGTCTTAAAAATTTAATCTTAATGAACTCACCCTCTGACACTGAATTTCAATAAACAATATCTATCTTTCAAAAACATAGCAATCATAAACCGGGAAAAAATGACAACCAGAGAAACTCAGCCCAGACTTTTTTCAATGTTGCAGGAATTGAACAAAAGTGAAAAAATTAACCTCTCTCCCCGGGCAACCTACAGTGATCAGGGCACCAGGAGATATCCTGAAAAAAGAAGAAGCTACCGTCAACAGTTTGCACTTGACGCTGACCGTATCCTCCACTCCCGGGCTTATATCCGATATATTGACAAAACCCAGGTATTTTGCCTGGTCGACAACGACCACATAACCCACCGGGTCCTTCATGTTCAACTTGTTGCCCGAATTGCCAGAACAATTGGCCGGTTCCTGAAACTGAATGAAGATCTGATCGAGGCAATAGCTCTGGGCCATGATATCGGTCACCCCCCATTCGGACATGATGGAGAAAGTTTCCTTTCAGAATTGAGTGTGGAACATAGCCTCCCTCCCTTTCAGCACAACATCCAATCCATACGTTTCCTCGATACACTTGAACGAAAAGGGAGAGGCTGGAATCTGACCCTGCAGGTACTCGATGGCATTCTCTGCCATGACGGCGAAGTTCATTCACGCCTGCTTAGCCCGCAGAACTCGACGACCTTTGAAGACTTTGACCGCAGCTTGAAGGAAAAAGAGGCCAACCCACACCACACAATTCTCCCCTCAACGCCGGAAGGTTGTGTAGTCCGCCTTGCTGATACAATAGCCTACATTGGGAAAGATATTGAAGATGCGATCATTTTAGGACTTATAAAGCGTCAAGATATTCCCACAGTATGCAGTGAACTCCTGGGGAATACCAACGGCACAATAGTGTTTACCCTTGTTACCGATCTTATTGAAAACAGCACTCTCAACGGGCCACAAGAGACAACAATCGGCTTCGGTGAGGAGGTATCTGCCGCTTTATATCGACTGAAGCGGTTTAACTATGAAAAGATATACATGGCGCCTGCAACGAAACGAAATATCCCCTTAATACGAGAATGCTATCGTAAACTTTTTTCCTTTTATCTTGATTGTCTAAAAAACAAGCCCGGAATATTACCGGAAGGAGTTGATTTAATGGGCGACATGGACTCTTTCTACCGTGGGCCGTATAGCGAAGAAGAGAAAGTGCGCGATTTCATAGCCGGCATGACGGATGATTACTTTCTCACCCAGGCCAGATCTATCGGCTGTACCGTCCCAAAAATTGGCTAAGTAGAGCTTTTACGAAGCTATCAACCATAGATATGTTATAAAAAAACCCCGGTTAATTTGATTTAAAAGAACGAGCTCGTTATGGCATTTAAAATAAATAAAATCTTTTCTTCAAAATTTGCACAGTGGTTGTTGTATAAACTCATACGAACATACTCTTTAACATATAGACTTGAAGTTCAAAATGAAGATATCTGGCTTGATGATTATTTGAACGATAATCGCCGTATCATCCTTTGTGTTCATCATCAGCAGTTTTTTCCGGCTATTCGTTATTTCCAGAGATATAAAAAATATAATCCGGGGCTTATGATAAGCCAGAGCAAAGACGGCGAATTTATTTCGGCCGTTGCAAATAAAACAGGTTGGACAACCGTAAGAGGATCTTCGTCAAGGGGTGGCCGTGAAGCCTTAAGTGGCATGATCGACCATCTTATTGAGCATCGACTTGCCGCTCATATCATTGATGGACCCAGAGGACCTTTTGGTATTGTAAAACCTGGAGCCATAAAACTTGCTCACGCTGCGGAGTCCGTCATAGTACCTTTTTATGCCAGAGCCGACAGAGCCTGGTATGCCCGAAGCTGGGATAAATTTCTATTACCGAAACCTTTTTCTAAAGTTGTCTTACGATTTGGGGAAAAAATTGAATTTAAACAGACTGAAACAAGTGAAGCTTTTGAAGAACAAAGAAAAACGCTTGAAGATATTATGTTTAAAGAAAATGAGAAATTAAAAGCTGAGTTTCAGAAATGATATCTCCCTTCCTGCAATAAACGTTTCAGCCCGGTGTACTAACAAACAATTATGATACTGCTTTTTCAAAAAAGAAAGCCAGAGTACTGTCTCTGTGAGCTTGAAACTATAAATACTCAGTGGCACTAGATAACCATTGACCTCAATTAGTGAACATGGTATCCAGAGCGATCATTTTTTTATGCACCCGTAGCTCAGCTGGATAGAGCACCGGACTTCGAATCCGGGTGTCGGGGGTTCGAATCCCTCCGGGTGTACCAAATATATCAGCCACTTAGTCAACTTGACCGGGTGGCTGTTTTTGATTGAGCTAACATATAGCTAACAACACAGCGTCGTTTTATGTCCGTTTGAGACTGCTCTGTCTCTCTCTTTTGCTACTTTACAAATTCAATATGGCTTTGTTGGTTCTGGTACTACAAAAAGAAAAAGTGATATAGCAAAATCTGTTTTTTTGATTTGAGGACTTTTTCTTTCTTAGGTTAAATTTAAAGAAGGCAAACTGTCCGAATAAAGATTCAACCCATACCGTAGAAATCAGAGGGATTTTTCAATATGCTGGATAAAATTACTCTCGTTCACAAAGGTTAGATCGTACATGCTGGTTAACCCTTGGGCCTGCTCTTGACTCAAACCAATTACACAGAGAAAGAACTGCTCTTTATCGAGATGTAATCGCTTCCGTAATTTAGAATATTTATCAATGTGTTGCCGAAATTCTCCTGATTTACATTCTATACATACAGGAATACTATTATTGACTAAGAAAAAGACATCTAGTTCATGAGAATCTTCATTTGGAAACTTCACAATCAGGTTTCTTACACAAGACGTGGGTAGCTGCTTCTCTCGAAAATATTCTAACAATTTCATAAATACAAACCACTCCATCCATTCACCAGTGAAAAAATTTACAATCGTTGGTGATGTCTGCAGAGTGAGGCGAATTATTTTATCTTGTTTTTGATAGAAGTATTTAGCGACAAAGGAATACTCATAGAGCTGCCGACAAAAGCTTGTAATTGCTTTGCCCTCCTTTTGACTTTTTGAGGAAAGTGGTATTTTTACGTTCGTGTAGCCCTTGTGCTGGATACGCTTAATTTTGTCTGTTACATCTCGCAAAATCTCATACTGATTTCCTAAATCCAGTGCCACTTCATCAAAAAAACCCGTTGTGTCAATAGCTCTCTGATTTACGTCAACTTTAATCTGTCTCTCCTGAAACCATTCTACAATAGCTGAATATTGATCTTCTTGTGTCAAGGCAGTTGTATTGTAAATATCTATCGCTTCAAGAGACATTTCTTCAACGATTTCAAGTTCTGAGACCTCAGCAATTGCAGTTTGTTGTTTTACCTCATACAACTCTTTACATTTAGAACGATATTTTTTGATCACATTCTCAACGAATGCTACAGTGTCATGTATTGGAGCAACCTCCTTACATTTTGGACACTTCACTGATTTCCCAATATAGTCGCTAGCAACTTCACGAAGATGTCCACATTTGTTACACCGAAAAAGAGCCATGAAAAATATATCTCCTGATTTTAAAATGATTATGCCAGCGTTACATGAAAAATTGCAATGATCTATAACTAGCTCTGTTCTTTTTCAGTAATCTAATCTAATTCAATATTATTCAATACTTGTCATTGCACATTTACACATGAATTACACAGAACGATCATCCTACTTGCCTTAATGGGAAAGATGTATCAGTCCTTGGGATGTACTTTTTTTCTCTTCTCGAATTCCTTAGCTTCCTCTGTACCCGGAAGTGATGCGATCCAAGCTTTATCTTGCTCTGTAAACTTGATCACTGGAAGATTAAGCTCTCGTGCACACTCTCGAATAAATTCATTTATTGAAGCGGCTGTATATGTCTCTCCATTCATACCGACAGCCCTATGGAATGCCTTGATAACGGCAGCAGGGTTCTCGCAGTAGACGTTGATTTTATTGAGAGCCGTTCGTGCAAGAGTTATATCCCATTCTGAAGGGTTAAGCGGAGGTTTATCC
>DAOVUU010000277.1 GCA_030632405.1 Desulfobulbaceae bacterium
GGAGTTAAGGGCCCAAACCCTTCTTTATATTTACTGCTGGTTGAAAAAGAGATAACAGAGATGGTGCGACCATGGAAATTACTGTCAAATACAATAATCTCCTGTTTTCCATCTTCGATGAGTTTATGTTTATACCCGAAATACCGCATGGCTTTTATGGCTGTGTCAACCGATTCCACCCCTCCATTTTTGGGCAGCACCTTGTTGCCGTAATTGCCGAATCGGGGAGCCAGCTGGGGGGCAAATTTAGCAGCTTCTGAAAGAAAGATACCCAGCGGGTCTGTGTACACAACATTGGAGAGGACAGATGCATAATTACCGGTCAATGCATTTATAACCGCGTTGGTAATTGCCGGGTGGTGATGTCCAGGATTTGCGGCGGAATAGGCTGCCAGGCAGTCCAGGTATTTTTTCCCCTTTTCATCTGTCAACCAGCACCCTTTGGCATGCCGGACAACCAGATTGATTCGTTCATAATGATGTGCACCATAAGCTTCTTCCAGATTGAAAATAGTTTTGTCGTCTTCATTGGAAAATCCATCAAAATAATGCACTTTTTTCATGGCCAGCATAATGCACCTCGCTCAATTAATGTCTGAACGGAAACTACCTCTCCGTTGGTTTGTAGGGGTTACAGGCTATTTTCTATAGTTGAGATTTGTTGAAAAGCTGTTAGCGGTTAGCTTTTAGCAGTTAACAGCTAATTGCTAACGGCTAACAGCTAAAATCTTTTTTTCGAAAAATGAGCCTAACTGTCTGAATAAATACTGTTTTTTACTTTTAGTTCAGACACTAATTATCTTCTTTAATTATCTTCTTTAATGATTTTATATATATGAAGTTCCTCTGTGGTCAGTTCCTGGTTTTGATCTACTATTTTTTCTAAAAAGCAGTGGTAGAAGTCATGGCGCAGGCTGTCTCGGTTGGCCAGAATAAACCACCGATTCCGGGTCCAGTTGATGGACGAAAGTTCTTCATTGTCAGTCTCAAACACCCCGACTAAAGCTTCATTTTTATCAGTAATCACTTCTATGGACCGACCACCGATGGTCTGTTGCAAATGAGGGAGATCCGGATGCAGTACCTGCATGTCAAACTTTTTAACTATTTTCCCCATGGCAACATAGCGAATGTTTACGTCACGGCCATCGGCAGCGATAAGAGAGTGTTCAAGATGTTCATTTGCTTCAGGAAATAGTCTGACATAGATTTCGTCTCTGGCATTTTCAATCATCTGAATCGCCTTTTCCATAACGTTGCTGTACCCGGTGATGGACCAGACATACTCGAAATCTTCTTTTTGGGATGCCTTGGAAATCTGATCTTCAAATGCGTCAATATCGGTATTAAAGCTCCTCTTCAGTCTTCGAATCAGCTCATCTGACGGCAGGGGGGCATATTGTCCGGAATTGACTTCAATAACATACCCTTTGGCTATTAAATTTCTGATGACATCATAGATTCTGGATCGGGCAATACCGGATATTTTGCTCAACTGGGATCCATTAACCGGATGGGTTGTCACAAGCGCCATATAACAGGCAGCCTCATATTGCGAAAACCCAAGTTTTTTTAAATGTGAATGCGTGTCCATATCTTTTGCAGGAGGCTGATTTTTCGATTCAATTATATGTTGCTACTCTAATAGCAACATATCTCAAAAACAAAAAATTGTCAATGCTTTATGATATTCCGCATGTTGCAGCAGCTCTTTTTGTCAGTCCGGGTTAGATGTCTTGTTTAAGGGGGGGCGGCGATGGAGAACAGTTGGCGAGATAGACCGCTGAAATGACAATAATCCCACCGAACACTTGCAGCAGGGACAATTGTTCCCCAAGAATTAACCAGGCTCCAAATGCGGTGATCAAGGGGATACCGTTGATGCAGACGGCCGCCTTGGCGGCGGGTATTTTGGTCAGGGCGTAGTTATAACAGAGAAAGGCCCCGATCGTGGCAAAGAGCGTAAGGACAATGAGAGCTATGATTGCGTCCCGGGTAATTGCATGCCACTCCATTTGAGGCAGAGTGAAGAGGAAGGCGGGGAAAAACAGAATCATACCAAAAATGACCTGCATGCCGGTAATCTGGACAGGAGAAAACGTTTTACCCAGCCTGCGGGTCATGATCATATAAATGGAAGCAGAAAGCACCGCTCCCAGAATGAGAAAATCCCCCAGCAGTATTCCTTGTTGCTCGTCGATGCTCTGGCCGCCAAAGATTAAAAGCGCCACCCCGAGCATGGATATGACAATGCCGAGTATATTAATGATTCTGATACGCTCTTTGAGAAAAATTATAGAGAGCAGGAGGACGACAATGGGAATGGTGGCGATGATAAGAGATGCCTTGGTTGCCGAACTGTACTGCAGTCCGATGGTTTCAAAGCTGAAATAAAGTCCAGGCTGGAAAATCGCAAGAATGAGAAGTGGTTTGACGGTGCTCCATGTGAGAGTGGGAAAACCTGTTCTCATCAGCAGAAAAACAAAAAAAATTGAAGCACCTGAAAATCGAAAGAATATAAGCGCAAAAGGAGGGAAGCACTGCAGAGCAATTTTTGTTGCCACAAAAGACAGCCCCCAGAAGAGAACAGCCAACATCAGGGCTATGTATGTGAAAAGGGTTTGTTTGTCTGACTTAGCCATCTGGGGTTTGGTTGATCTTTTTACGAGTTTATCATCATACAAAAAGCCGGTTAGGGTAGAGCTGAATCACGGTATCATACGGCACACTGCGGCAGACGAACTTAACCTATCACTTAGAAAAAATCTCGCAGTGATTTGTTTGGAGAGAAAAATTGTTGCCAGGAGCCTGTCCGAGAATAGACATTTTTTCTCAAATCAAGGTTTTTCGGAAAAATAAGCACAGCCATATAAGTGATATTGCGAGCATTATTTTTGTGATAATAACGAAGAGTTGGGGGAAAATGCATTCTCGGACAGCCTCCTAGAAAAACGATTTCTGATGATTGCCAGGAGATCTGAATGAGACCGGTGGAGTACGATTCTTCTTGAGTTTTATCGAGTAGTTTGTTACCCAAAGGGATTAAACATTCATTGTAGTGCGGTTACGATACAGGCTACCTTGAAGAATTGTATGGGATATGTTTTTACGGGGTTATCGTACCCCCTTTTGGTTGAATTTAAAATTAAGGAGAAGAGAATGAAAAAACTTTCGCTGTTGCTGGTTGCTGTATTTGCTGTACTGGCCTTTTCTGTCGGTTCTGTCTACGCTGTTGATACCCTCTCTGAAATTCAGAAACGAGGTGTTTTAAGAGTTGGAATGGAACCCGGTTACATGCCTTTTGAATTAACCAATCAGAAAGGAGAGATCATAGGCTTTGACGTTGATATGGCAAAACGTATGGCCAAAGCCATGAAAGTGAAGCTGGAACTGGTCTCAACCGCGTGGGATGGTATTATCCCCGCACTGTTGACCGGCAAGTTTGATATCCTCATGTCAGGAATGACTCTGACCCAGGAGAGGAACCTGACGATCAATTTCGCGCAACCCTATATCCTGATTGGTCAATCCATTCTTCTTAAAAAAGAGTTTGCGGGCACGGTCAGCTCGTATAAAGATCTGAATGATCCCAAATATACAGTTGCCTCAAAACTTGGAACTACCGGAGAGCAGGCTACCAAGCGTATGATTTCTAAAGCAAAATATATCTCCTACGAAACTGAGCAGGAAGGTGTTATGGAGCTTGTAAACGGTAAAATTGATGCTTTCATTTATGATATGCCATTTAATGCAATTGCATTTTCTCAAAAAGGTGCAGGGAAAATAGTGCACCTTGATACGCCCTTTACAGCAGAGCCTCTTGCCTGGGCAGTTCGTAAAGGTGATCCGGATTTTCTTAACTGGCTGAATAATTTTATGAGCCAGATAAAGTATGATGGCGTATATGAGAAAATTTATAATAAATGGTTTCAGGATGATGCCTGGTTAAAAGAAATCCAGTAAAAAAAGGGAACACTATTTTGGATAGTACAGAAAGAACGTGGCCCTGGAAAGTTCTGCTCGCAGTCATCTTAATCCTGGTGGCTGCCGGCACCTGGGGTGCGGTCAAACAGATCGATTATCAGTGGCGATGGTACAGGGTACCGCAGTATTTTTTTTACCATGCTGAGGATGCACAAAAAATCCCGTTTGATGGTACTGTCTCAAAGATTGCTGAGGATGGGGAAACAGCAACAGTCACTCTGACCTCAGAAAGCTCGGAGGTCGTCACTTTAGAGGTGGAAACCGAGAGCCTCAAGGTTTCTGAAGGTGAAGAACTCTTTGAGGATGATACAGTCGGTTTCATCTCGGAGTGGCGTCTGGGGCCACTTATGAAAGGACTCTGGACAACCATGTGGTTGTCGGCAATAGCCAGTGTTTTTGCACTTATTCTTGGACTTATCGCAGGACTTGCAAAGGTGTCGAAAAATTATAC